>JAXDJR010000058.1:0-15919 GCA_034667545.1 Actinomycetota bacterium | reverse complement strand
GGTCCCGCGCGACTCGGAGCCGTGAACCCGGTCAGGGCCGGAAGGCAGCAGCCGTAAGCGGTGTACCAGGTGCGCCGCGGGAGTGCCCGGCCGGAGCAAGCTACCGGGAAAGCGCCGGCCGTTCATGGGTCCAGGATGGGGCGCGCGGCCCTCTCTCCAATTTTCGGAGGTGTGTCGGGCTTCGGGTGGGACCCGCTCCTACCTCTCCCTCGCTGCGCTCTTCTTGGGTCAAGGATTTCACCGAGCTCTTGTCGCTCCGCTCGAAGTCGAGTACGGAGCGGGATCCCATCCTCGCCCGACGGTCCGCCTCCTCGCTTCTCGTTCGGGCATCAGAAGGGCTCTTGTCGCTCCGCTCGAAGGCGAGTACGGGACCGGTCCCATCCTCGCCCCGACGGCTAACCCCGAGATCTCGTTCGGGCATCAGAAGGGCCGATTGTCGCTCCTGTGCGTCGGGGGGTGTCGGGGGGCGGCAACTAGGATGGGGGTGATGGCGTACCTCTCTCTTTATCGCAAGTACCGGCCCCAGAATTTCGACGAGATCCTCGGTCAGTCGCACATCTCGGCCACGCTCACGAATGCGATCTCCGAGGACCGGGTGGCGCACGCCTATCTGTTCACCGGCCCCCGTGGGACGGGCAAAACCAGCACCGCGCGCATCCTCGCCAAGGCGATCAACTGCGAGAAAGGACCCACGCCGACGCCATGTGGAGTGTGCACGTCGTGCGTTTCGATCGAGGACGGGTCCTCCCTCGATGTCATCGAGATGGACGCAGCATCACACTCGAAGGTGGACGACACCAGAGAGATCCTCTCCGGGGTGTCCCTGGCCACGGCCGGAGGGCGGCGCAAGGTCTACGTCATCGACGAGGTCCACATGCTTTCGACGCCGGCTTTCAATGCGTTGCTAAAAACTCTCGAGGAGCCTCCCCCGCACGTCATATTCATCCTGGCGACAACCGAGGCGCATAAGGTCCTGCAAACGATCGTGTCCCGCACGCAGCGGTTCGACTTCCGCCCGCTGCCCGCCGACATCCTCGAGGGCCATCTCACGCAAGTTGCAAAGAGCGAGGGGATCGAGATCGATCAGCCGGCCCTCGGCTTCCTCGCCCGTCATGCGGGAGGCAGTGCAAGGGATGCCTTATCGGCCCTCGATCAACTGTCCAGCTTCGGCGGTCCGATCGGTCTGCTCGAGGCCGAGAGGATGCTGGGTGGCAATCGCGAAGACATCTTTCTGCAACTGTTCGATGCGATAGCGGCTGAGGACGTCGCCTCGATATTCGTGACGATCCACTCGGTGATAGCGCAAGGCAGCGATCCTCGTCAGCTGGCGAAGAACGCTCTGACCCATGCACGCTCGTTGCTGCTCCTGGTGACCGCACCCGAAGCGGAAGATCTACTCGACGTTTCGGTCGAAGACCAACCTAAGCTGGTCTTGCAAGCCGAGAGGTTCTCCGCTGCGGATCTGTTGCGCACCATCGAGTTGATCAGCGACTCACTTGCTGAGATGCGCAACACGCCCGACCACCGGCTGTTGCTTGAAGTTGCGTTGGTGCGCGCGGCGGCGCCGGAGACGGATCCCGGCGCGACCGGCTTGCTCGGTCGGATCGAGCGGTTGGAGAGACGGATGGGCATCGAAGGTGAAACGGTGCCCCCTGCACCACAGCGAACCGCTGCTTCCCTCAAGGCAGCTCCAACTCCGCGTACGGTGGCACCTGCGATTTCCCAGCCCCCGCGTTCGAAAGGGGCAGACTCGGCCCCCGCGGTTGCGCGGGCCAGCGTGGCCGCTCCAACTCATCGCGAGTCATCCGCCGCCACCCCACCATCGGTGATCGCAGCTTCGGACTCGAGCAACTCCGAGTCGGGCGCTGTGGGTCTCGGTCACGTCCGGGGAGCATGGGATGCCACGATGGTCGAAGTGAACCGGCGAAGTAAGAGGGTGGGCGCGTTCCTCAATCCGTCACGGCCGCTCGAGCTTGAAGAAGACCGTCTCGTTGTCGAAGTCCAATCCAAGTTCCACGCTAAAGAGATGGCAGCAGAAAAGAACCGCGAGCTGTTCGCCGATGCATTACACGCAGCCTTGGGAGTAAGACCGCAAGTGGCTTTCAGCGCTCGGGGCGAAGCCACGACCGACGAGCCGCAGGGGGAACAGGTGGTATCTGCTCGAGGGCGCGCATCTCAGGCTGGCTCGCACTCGGAACCAGAGCGTGCTGACACCAGTGAAGGGTCGGGAGATTTCGTTGGTGAACCCCTAGCCGATGTCGTGGAAGACCCGGTCGAACTGGTTAAGAAAGGTCTCGCCGCGCAGGTAGTTGAGGAGAAGAACTCTTGAAAGATATGCAAAAGATGATGAAGCAGGCGCAACAGATGGCCGCCGAGATGCAGAAGAAGCAAGAAGAGCTCGCCGAGGTCGAGATCGAAGGTTCGGCGGGGGGCGGTGCAGTGAAGGTGGTCGTGTCCGGCGACCTGCACGTACTCAGTGTCGCCATCGATCCAAAAACCTTCGACGGAGCTCCCGACTCCGACGACCTCGAGATGCTCGGAGACACCGTGACGGCCGCGGTGAACGAGGCCTTGAACAAGGCTCGAGAGGCACAGGAGGAGGCCCTCGGACCGATCGCGGGGGGCATGGGTGGTCTCGGCCTCCCCGGCATGTGACGAGCCCGCGCTCTCGAGAAGACCGTGTTGCCTCAAGGGCAAGCGCCACGTTGCAATCCCCGTGTCTAGGGGGACTTTGATTTGTACGCAGGACCGATCCAGTCATTGATAGATGAGCTCTCGAGGCTGCCGGGCATAGGTCCTAAGAGTGCGCAGCGCGTAGCCTTTCATCTGCTGAAGATCCCGGGGGCGGATGCCAAGCGGCTGGCGGAGGCCATCGTGGAAGCGCGCGACAAAGTCCGCTTGTGCGCCGTTTGCTTCAACGTTTCGGATTCAGAGCTCTGTGATTACTGTCGCGACACCCGGCGAGATGCCACCATCGTGTGCGTCGTGCAAGAGCCCCCCGACATCGTTGCGATCGAACGTACCCGGGAGTACCGGGGTCGGTACCACGTGCTGCAAGGGGCTATCTCGCCGATCGAGGGGATCGGACCCGAGGATCTGCGGGTGGGAGAGCTGCTCGACCGCCTCAAGCGGCCCGACTCTGACACAGACACGGAACCGGTTCAGGAAGTGATAGTGGCGACAAATCCCAATATAGAGGGCGAAGCCACCGCGATGTACTTAGCCCGGCTCATCGGACCCCTTGGGGTAAAGGTGACGAGATTGGCGAGCGGGCTCCCGGTTGGGGGGGACCTCGAATACGCCGATGAAGTCACCCTAGGCAGGGCTCTGGAAGGGCGACGCCAGATCTCCGGCTGAACACCCCTTCACTCATCGACCTGGGCAAGATGTGGGCTGTTCGGGCGTAGGGACGGCCTACACTGCTAGGTCCGGTCAGATCGGGGTCTTCCGCCTCACGACTCCGCTGGAGGGATATCTATGGCAGACCAGAACGGACACCTCGACTTAAAGAGGTACCTGCCGTACTCGATCATGACAACGCTCGCTGTGATCCTGGTGCCGGTCGTGATGGTTATCGGCTTGGTGCTCGTTGCAGACCCCAACCCCCCACTGTTCGTCACCACCGCGATCGCAGTCGTCTTCGGCATGGTCACGGTTGCCGCCGGCTCGGCATGGTGGCTGCGGAAACCCGAGTCCTCGGAGATCTCCTTTGGCGACCTGATGATCTGGGGATGGTGGCGTCGCAAGCGAGCTGAAGATCGGCTCGCCAAAGGCACCCGGCTGCTGGGGCTGGATCGTTCTGGACATCCCAGGATGCAACAGACGATCTCTCGTGAAGAACAACTGCGCATCTTGCAGGAACTCACCGGCGCCCTTGAGTCCAAGGATCCCTATACGCACGGACACTCGCGTCGCGTGGAGCGCCACGTCTATCGGATGGCGGTGGCGATCGGCCTCTCATCGACCGATATCGAAGACCTCCGCAAGGCCGCCGCGCTGCACGATGTGGGCAAGATCAGGGTTCCAGACCGGATCCTGCGCAAACCAGAAGCCCTCACGGATGAGGAAAAGGCCGTGCTGGAAGATCACGTAGTTGTGGGGGCCTGGATGGTGTCCAGTGCCGGCAACGCCGATGTTGTTTCTGCGGTGCGGCATCACCACGAGAAATGGGATGGGTCTGGCTATCCCGATGGGCTCTCGGCGACTCAGATTCCCCTGTTCGCGCGGATCATCGCCGTGGCCGACACTTTCGACGCGATCACCTCTACCCGGCCCTACCGCGCCGCGGCTGGTCGTGAACGCGCGGTGGAGGTGCTCCGGGCGGAAGCGGGAAGACAGTTCGATCCCGCGGCCGTGGAGGCGTTCATAAGCACCCTGTCCTCGCCGGCCCCGGCTGCGGCCGGCATCCTCGCGCTGTTGGCAGGCCCCCGAGGACTGGCTTCCCGCATGGCAGTCATGCTGAAGCGCGCCGGTGCTGGCGCTCTTGCTCCGGCGGCCGGCGCCACGGGGGCAGTGATCCTTGCCGGTGTCTCCACCCTGGCTCCTCCGGTTCAGCACGGGGCTCCGTTCCGAGTGGCATCAAGACCTGGGGGGCAGGTTCAGGCTTCTCAGCAAGGTCCCGGCGCATCACCATCGGCAGCGGGTAAGCATTCCGGTCGTCAGACCTCAAGCCGGACGCCATCGGGTCAAAAGGCATCCGGCACGGGCCAGCGGCTCGGCTCGACGCCGAGCGCAGGTCTTCCGACCTCTTCGCCACTGCCGAGCGCGGCCGCCTCGCCCGGTCCGTCTGTCACTCCAACTCCTGGATCGACTTCAACCGATATCGCCATCGCCGTGGATAGCGTTGCTCTATCGCCGGTGTCCGCAGTGGTGAAGGTGGGCAGGGATCACACCTTGACCGCGACGGCAACTTCTGCGGGGCAACCGGTCGAAGGTGTGAACGTGATCTTCTCTGTTGCAGGCTCTGTTAGTGCATCGGGTTCATGCGCTACCGATCCATCGGGAGCCTGCTCTTTCACGTACACCGGTCCCGGCCTTCCGGGAGCCGACACCGTCACAGCTTGCGCGGATGCGAACGACAACGCGACCGCTGATACTGGCGAGCCGTGCGGGACCGCATCGGTAACCTGGATCCGCCCAGTACTGGTCGTCGATGCCTTCGGCAAGGGTGTGATCGCGAACGTTGAAGGGCTTGCCCACATCCACTTCCGTTTCCATGCGAGGAGTGTCGGTAAGCATCTGACCGGAGGCTGCCGCGTGGTGGATGCAACTCCCGCAGTGAAGGTGCACATCAAGTGTCTGGACGTCACGAGCTTCGAGCAAGACGGGGACCACGTCACCGTCTCTGGGGATGCAACGATCGGCGGGGTGGCGACGACTTTTCAGATCGACGCTGTAGATGCTGCGAATCCCGGACAAGGTCACGACACGTTCCAGATCGCAACTTCAAGTGGGTACTCTGCTTCTGGAGTGTTGCAATCCGGCGACATAAGGATCCGCAAGCACTGGGAGACGATGTCATCGGAAGTTCCGGCACCTTCTGTTACCTCAACCGTCTCCGCCACCGGCAGCTGATCTTCACTCGAGGCAGACGGGGAAAGCAACGGCCCGGTATCAGGTTCGATACAAGGACACCATCGAGGGGTTTACTTAGTTCATGCCCGTGATCGTTCAGAAGTTCGGAGGTTCATCGGTCGCCGACGCCGCCCGCATCAAGCGAGTGGCAGAGCGAGTCGTCCGAGCCGCTGCTCTAGGCCAAGTTTGCGTGGTCGTGTCCGCGATGGGGGACTCCACTGACGGTCTTCTGGATCTGGCGGCTCAGATATCCCCGATCCCACAAGCTCGAGAGCTCGACATGCTGTTGTCTGCAGGTGAGCGCATCTCGATGGCACTGCTGTCCATGGCGATCTTGGACCTGGGGCGCGACTCAATCTCCTTCACCGGCTCTCAGGCAGGGATCGTCACCGATACGAGCCATGGCAAAGCGAGGATCGTTGACGTGCGGGCGCGCCGTGTCCTTGAAGCCCTCGATCAGGGCAAGGTCGCAATCGTCGCGGGATTCCAGGGCGTCTCGACGGACTTAGATGTGACGACCCTCGGGAGAGGAGGTTCCGATACGAGCGCGGTTGCTCTCGCGGCGGCTCTTCACGCTGACGCATGCGAGATCTACACCGATGTCGAGGGGGTTTTCACTGCGGACCCTCGGATCGTGCCCGAGGCGCGCAAGCTGCATATGGTTTCGTACGAAGAGATGTTGGAGATGTCTGCCGCAGGAACCAAAGTGCTCATGCTGCGGGCCGTTGAATACGCTCGGAATCACGGGGTTCTGATCCACGTCCGCTCCTCGTTTTCCGAGAACGAAGGGACGTGGATCAGAGAGGAGGACGAGCGGATGGAACAAGCGATCATCTCCGGGATCGCACACGACGCTTCCGAGGCGAAGGTAAGCGTCCTCGGAGTTCCCGACCGTCCTGGCATAGCTGCCCATGTGCTCCGCCCTCTCGCCAACGAAGGCATCAATATCGACATGATCGTGCAGAACGCGTCTGCTGACGGCCGGACAGACATCTTCTTCACCCTGCCCAAAGAGGATCTCGCACGCGCCCAGCCTCTTCTCGAAGTGGTCACGGAGCAGGTTCATGCGGCGGGCTATCAAACCGATGTGGATATCGCGAAGGTCTCGTTGATCGGCGCGGGGATGAAGTCGCACCCTGGTGTCGCCGTGACCATGTTCGAAGCGCTCGCAGAGGAGAATATCAATATCGAGATCATCTCTACATCTTCGATCCGCGTCTCCTGCATCATCCGAGCGGCGGAGGTGGAGCGAGCCGTAAAGGCGATCCACTCCCGATTCGAGATGGCCGATGAGGCGGTGCGACGCGAGATCCATCCGGCGACCGCGACCGATCAGATACGAGCCATACGCGGCCCAGCTTCAGCCGCTCAGGATGTCCATCAATGAAGGTAGTGGTCGTCGGCGCTACTGGAGCTGTCGGCTCAGTGATCATGCAGATCCTCGAGAACAGGCGCTTCCCTCTGGACGAATTGCTCCCTGTTGCTTCGCCCCGTTCCGTTGGACGTCAACTGGGTTTCGACGGACGGCAGCTCGAGGTGGTTGCACTCGAGAGAGACGCGTTCGAGGGTGCCGACGTAGCTCTGTTCGATGTACCGGATGAATTGGCTCGCGAGTGGGCGCCCGTCGCGGCCGCTGCCGGAGCCATTGTCGTAGACAATTCGGCTGCCTTCCGGATGGACCCAGACGTCCCACTCGTGGTCCCCGAAGTCAACGCACAAGCGCTCGAGCGGACGCCTAAAGGAATCGTGGCAAGCCCCAATTGTACGACCCTGGCCATGATCGTCGCCGTGAACGCGCTGCACCTACGGGCAGGACTCAAGCGTCTGATCCTTGCCTCGTATCAGGCCGTGTCGGGGGCCGGGAGGGCTGGCGTTGAGGAGCTGCGAGATCAGCTCGAACGGGTCGTCAAGGAACCGGAGGAGTTCGGCGAGGGACTCGGACGCAACTTATTGAACGCAGGGGAGACCTTTTCTCATCCTGTCGCGCTGAACGTGGTGCCTCAGTGCGGTTCTTTCATGGATGACGGATACACCTCGGAAGAGCTGAAGCTTCGCTATGAGACAACCAAGATCCTGGGCCTCGAACAACTTCACGTCACCGCCACATGCGTGCGTGTACCTGTGGTCATCGGGCATGGGGTTGCGGTGCACGCGGAATTCGAAGGAGTCATCACTCCAGAAGAAGCGCGAGCGGTCTTGGGCGCGACGCCGGGCATCGAAGTAGCCGACGATCCCGAGCACCTTCGCTTCCCAACTCCCCTGGAGGCTGCGGGCCGGGATCCCTGCTATGTCGGCAGGGTCCGTCAAGATCAGTTCGACCCGCGCGCTCTCGAGATGTTCTGCGTGGCGGATAACCTTCGCAAAGGTGCCGCGCTAAACACCGTCCAGATAGCGGAGTTGCTTGCCCACTAGAGCGACCTCTCAGCTTTCAACCGAGACGCCGGTTCGCACTTCACTGAGGCGTCTCGTGGGCTTCCTCGCGGTCTGCGTGTCCGTGATGGGGGTACTCATCCAACAGGTTGTCTCCCACGGCCCCCTCACCGGGCTCGACCGTCCCACCGAGAGGTTTGCTGTCGCCCACCGTACGGGGGCCCTGACCGACATCATGCGGTTCCTCTCTGAGATTGGGAGCACTTCGTTCCTTGTACCTCTCGTCTTGGTCTCCATCACATACTTCGTCTTCCGAGAGCGCGATTGGAAGCCACCAGCTGTCCTCGCGCTTGCTCTCGTCACCGACATCCTCTTGCAGGATCTAGTCAAAGGTGTGGTGGGCCGACACCGTCCCCCCGTCCATTACATGATCGGCCGGTACCCGCCCGGATCTTTCCCGTCAGGGCATACAACACAGTCTCTGGTCGTCTACGGATTGATCGCATTGCTGTTGATGAGGACGCATCCAACGTGGCCCCGGCTATGGCCACTGCTCGGGGCCGGCTCTCTAGTTCTGTTGATCGGGACTTCGCGCATCTACCTCGGCGCTCATTGGCTGACAGACGTGGCCGGTGGAATCGTCCTGGGCAGCTTCTGGATCATCATCCTGCACGCGTTGTTCCCGTTCCTGTTGCGCGATCGCAGTAATGCACCGTGACGTCCACCGAAGCAAGCAGCAACGCTGTGTAGTCGTCCAACATCATTGCGTCGATCACTGCCGTGAACGAAATTCGGTAGTGCATGAGCGGTACGAAAAGCGTATGGTTGCTGTCTGGTTGAGTAGTCAGCCATCTAGGGGTAGCGGGCCTCGGATGCGGACTGGGCGCCACCCTTCCGCACCGATTGACGGGTGTGCCATCTCTAAGTTGGGCGTGCAGCAGGCGGACTAGGAGTCGAGGCCATGGCCTTTCTGCTCATCGTAATGATGGTCGGCGTTCTGGTGGGTGCCTTGGTCTTGTCCAAAGGCCGAAACTTCTTCAAGTACGCGGAGATGTCGCGCTTACTGGAGTCGGATGAAACTCCGGGGAGACGCACCCAGCAACAACGCGTCGCCCGCTAGCCACCCGCAGCGTCTTCCCAGCCGTGTCATCTCTTATTTCACGGCCGCGCCGCGATTCCTATGGTAGGAGCAGCAGGCCAATCTTTCCAAGCCCCGGGATGGAGGGTTCCATGTTGAAGAGAGTTGGCTACGGCGTCGCGAGCGGCGCCGTGGGAACTACAGCCCTGAATCTAACGACTTACCTGGACATGGCGTGGCGTGGCCGAGGCGCCAGTGAGCTACCCGCGCAGGCAGCCGTGATCCTCGGACGAAAGCTCGGCTTACAGGTCCCCGATGAGGGTGATGAGACCGCCCAGAATCGAAAGAGCGCAGCCGGCTCTTTGTTGGGTTTCGCAACCGGGCTGGGGATGGGGGCCGTTTACGGTTCGGTCCGCTCTGCAAACTCGCATCTAGCGACGGTAGCGGCCGGCACGATCGTTGGCCTTGGTGCGATGGCGGCGACTGACCTACCCCTGGCGGCCCTCGGCCTGACCGATCCTCGAGACTGGGACGCGCGGAGCTGGGCGTCAGACTTAGTTCCCCATCTGGTCTACGGACTTTGCACAGCTCTTGCCTTTGAGGCTCTTACTGCGTAGGGATTCGAATCAGCACGATGACGGGCTAGCCGACAAGCATGGCCAAGCCTCATCCCAAAGATCTGGCGGTCTTCCCTGTGCCAGCGCGTGACTGCGGGGACGATCGACCCTAGACTCCTGGCGTGCTCATGGACCAGCGCCGTTTGCTCGTGACAGGTGTGTTGACGCGAGAGAGCATCGCTTTCGAGGTCGCACGAACCGTGCAGGAGCAGGGCGCCGACATCATCTTGACCGGTTTCGGACGGGGCAAGGCGTTAACGGACAGGGTGGCGAAGAAGCTCCCCCGGCCCCCTGACGTGCTCGAGATGGACATCAACCAAACGGATCAGATCGCCGCAGTTGCCAAAGAGATCGAGCAGCGCTGGGGAGCTGTCGACGGGGTGCTTCACGCGATCGCCTTCGCGCCTCCCGATGCCCTGGGAGGCAACTTCATGAGTACTCCCTGGACGAGTGTGCAAGTCGCATTGCAAACCAGCGCCTATTCGCTGAAGGCACTTGCCGAAGGGCTGCTGCCGGTGATGAAAGAGAAGGGCGGTTCCATCGTCAGCCTAGATTTCGATGCTTCGGTAGCGTGGCCCGTCTACGACTGGATGGGTGTCTCGAAGGCCGCACTCGAAGCGGTGACCCGGTATCTTGCTCGCGATCTCGGGCGGCATCAGATCCGCGTGAATTGCGTTTCGGCGGGTCCGGTGCGAACCATGGCCGCCAAGGGCATCCCAGGCTTCGATCGTCTGGAAGAAGGGTGGGGGAAACGAGCACCGCTCGGTTGGGACACGAGCGATCCTGCTCCCGTTGCCAAGGCGGTGACGTTCTTGCTTTCGGAGTGGTCCGAAGGCATCACGGGCGAGATAGTCCACGTCGACGGCGGTTATCACGCGATGGGTGCCGATCTGGATCCACCGGGGGCACAACCCTCCTAGCTGGCAAGGGCCGTCTCACTCGTCAGGGAGTCAGGAGAGCAGGCTGCTCTTCTAGAGAGTCTGTGTCGTCATGGAAGACGTGACAACGATGCTTGCCCTCCCTCTTGGCCATGTACATAGCGATGTCTGCTTCTCGAAGAAGGTCTCCTACCGTGTTCGAGCCGGATGCGATGGCGATGCCGATACTCGCGCCGACCGAGATCTGCTTGTCTCCCACGGGAAAGGGAGCCCGCGCTGCCCGGAGGGCCCGCTCGCCCACCGCGACGGCCTCCTCAACCTTCCAGATCCCATCAAGCAGGATCGCGAACTCATCTCCGCCCAAACGGGCCGCCGTGTCTTCTGTCCGCAGGATGTCTTGAAGTCTTTGGGCCACCGTGGTGAGCAATGCATCTCCCGTTTCATGTCCGAAGTCGTCGTTCACTGCCTTGAAGTTGTCGAGATCGATGAACAACAGAGAGCACTGCTCTTTCTTTCTCCGACTGAGCATCCACTCCAATCGATCTGCAAATAGAGCGCGATTCGGTAACCCGGTTAAGGGGTCGTGGAAAGCCTGATGCAATAGTTGTTCCTCCAAGTGCTTGCGCTCGGTCACGTCTCGCAACGTCATGACGATTCCGTCGAGTGAGGAGTCGCTCAGCGCATTTTCGACATTCGCTTCGGTGTGTAACGAGTGTCCATCCGCACGAAGCAACCGGACGTCGAAGGAGGTGAGGTGAGACTCTTCGGAGGTGATTTCGGTGACGGCTCCTTGCACGGTTGTCCAGTCGTCTGGATGCACGATGGGCAGGAGAGATTTGCCGATGATCTCGAAGGAGGTCGAGTCGAGCAAACGTTCGATGGGCCCCCCGGCGTACTTGATCTTGAGCTCCGGGTCGATCACGAGAACGATCCCGCCGGAATGCTCCATCACGCCACGCAGCCGTGCCGACGTCCGCTCGATGAGTCGATAAGAGACCACCACCACTGCGCATGTGCCCGTAGTGAGCAGCCAGGTGGTCAAATGATTCTCTCCAGGAAGCACTGATAGCACGATCCCGTGAAGGCAAGCAGCCCAGCACAGTTGGCTCATTGCGCCGCGGAAGCGATAGAAGACAGCACCGAACTGAGCTACCCACACGAAAAGCATCCCGTAAACGATCGAAAGAAAGCTGCCGCCGGCCATCACCACCAGTCCCGCGATCAACACCGAACCCACCAAGGAGAAGGCGTGCGACACGTCGACCGTGTAGCGCCGTCCCATGGCCAGGATGCTGAGCGCGCCCGCCGCCGCCAGAGCCGTGATAGCCCAGATAGCAGGCCGGTTGATGTTGGTGTCGGGCGAAAAAACCAGCGAGAGAACTACCAGGAATGCTCCTGCGGAGTACATCAGAGCCGCGGCCCGGCTACGCGCCCGCCATCCGCCTGCGGTCCAACTCGTCAGCTCTGGTTCTCGTACGTCAGCCAGCTGTGACGCCTGCAAGCTCTTCTGCTTGGATGACGGACGTTTTCGATCCTGTGGCGGGCTTGCCATGTGTACCCTTCGTTTTGGTTGGTCAGCCCGAGGATCCGGGTCAGCGCTGCCGTATGTTCTGGCCTAACGTCGAGACCCCATGCCAGCTCCGATCGGGCGCGCTTCTGAGAGGCGCTCATCGCCCCCTAGCCCGACCGTGTCGCTTGCTTAGGTATCGGGGTATAGCGCTGCTTGCTTTAGGAATTTCCGATGGTTCACGCTGCGCTCGTCACGTCACTCGATGAGCGACGACTCGATCCTTCGGTCCGGGATGAGCCACATGAGGGCAACGGTGACGTACAGGCCGAGGGCTATCCACCGATCAACGAAGGCAAGAGGAATCGCCGCGAGGTAGAGGATCGGAGAGATCTTGCCCTTGAGGTCGTTGCCTAGAGCCGACGCGAGCGTCGAGTCTGGACCTTGGTCAGAGATGATCGCGGTCTGAAGGATGTAGTAGGCGAGCGCCGCTCCGAGAGCGACAACGCCATAGGAAGCCGTCGGCAACGATGCGAAATGGTTCTCTCCCATCCACCCGGTCATAAAGGGAAAGAGCGACAGCCAAAAGAGCAGATGGAGGTTGGCCCACAGGATCTTGCCCTTTGCGCGTTCGGTTGCAAACAGCATGTGATGGTGGTTGTTCCAGTAGATCCCCAGATTCACGAAGCTCAGGACGTAGGCCAGGAATACAGGTATCAGAGGATGCAGGTCCGACCAGGTTGCGCCGTGGGGCACTTTGAGCTCCAGAACCATGATCGTGATCAAGATGGCGATCACACCATCGCTGAACGCCTCTAGCCGCGACTTAGGCATTGTCTTCCCCAGAGCTCTCGTTTCTCCGCGAAAGGTATCTTGACCCGTCGGGTCGGGAAGGGGGGATTTGAACCCCCGGCCTCTGCGTCCCGAACGCAGCGCGCTGCCAAACTGCGCCACTTCCCGTGCGGGCATCCTACAAGGTCCCTCGTTTGGCTCCCATCCCGGCGGACCGCATCACAAACAGTTTGCGGATCTGTTGCGTGGTCGCCTATCGATGCACGAGCTCCAACACGGTCGCTTCCGGAAGGCAATTGAAACGGATCGGTGAGAACTTTCCAGTGCCCAGCCCGGGCGATACGTGCAGCCATCCGTTGCCGATGCGATGGGGGCCACCAGCCAGTCCGGCAGGCAACAAACAGTTCGTCACCAGAGCTCCATAGAAGGGCGCGCGCACTTGTCCGGCATGTGTGTGGCCGGCGAGTAGCAGATCGAATCCTGCGAGGAACCACTCCGAGACCACGTCAGGCGAGTGGACGAGACCGATGGCCAGCGTGTCGTCACTGTCGCGCTTGATAACGCTCGCGTCATGTCTGCCGAGGTACGGGTCGTCTATCCCTGCCAGCTTCAGCTTTCCCTCTGGCGTCGCTACGGTCACGCTAGAGTTCGTTAACACCTTCCAGCCGTGCTTTGCAAGGCCGGTTTCGAGGACGTTGGTAGCGGCGGCGGGTGCAGCCAGTGGTCGTTTGCGACCGGTGAAGTATTTGGCGTACGAGGTGAACGCCGATTGGTGATAGTCGTGTGAGCCGAGGACGTAATAGCAGCCCCACCGGGCGCTCAAGGTGGAGAAGCAATCGATCAGTGGCTCGATCCCTGAGTTGTCTTCGATGAGATCTCCGGTGGCAAGGACGAGGTCGATGTTTGTAATGGAACTGAGCTCAGAGACAAAGGTAATCAGTCTGCGATCCCTTTGCTTGAGATGCAGATCGGACAGGTGCAACACTTTGATTTCTGGCACGCTTGCCGGCACCTCCAACCTGTGCGTCATGAGGCGGTACCGGTACGGCTCATACAGGGAATAGGCGCCTAAGGAAAGGGCCGCCAGCGCTGCACGACCCAGGAATCTCATCGTTTTCGAGCATACTGGCGGAGTGAGACTGTCCCTGCGTTGGAAGATAGTCGGGGGCTTCGGTGTCTTGCTGATACTGATCGTTGTCCTCGGCTGGGTAACCCTGTCCCTATTCGGGTCGCTGAGAACGGTGCAACGCCGCGTTCTCGATCAAGCTGTTCCCGAGTTGGTCACCGTGGATCAGATAATTCGTTCTTACACCGCTCAGTCGGCCGCGGTACGTGGCTTCCTGATCGAGAGCCAAAGCTCGTTGTTGGATCAATACCAGCGAGAGGTTCGGACCTCGCGACAGCTCCAGCAGCAAGCGCAGACACTGTTCAGGGACGCGGACCAAGACAGGCGTCTGTTGAACGAGCTCGTAGCGGCGGGAGCCTCGTTCCAACGGCTGGTCGATCACCGGGTCATCCCACTGGCCTCGAAGGGGCGTCGCAGGGCGGCTTTTCATGTTCTAGGGAGAGTGGGTACTCCCTTGATCGCGCAGATCGACGCTGACGGTTCGCTTCTGCGCAATTCTCAGAACGAAACTGTGGCTGCAGCCGAAGCCAATCTGAGTGCGCATTCCAGCCGGACGATCATCATCCTTTTGGCTGTCACCGGCGGCGCGTTGTTTCTTGGCATCGTGCTGGCTGTCGTTCTCCCGAGAAGGCTCGTCGCCGACCTACAACGTCTCGTCGATGCTACGCGTGCTATCGGACGGGGTGATTTCGATCAGCAGATAAAGATCGAGTCCGGCGACGAAGTCGAAGAACTCGCGGCGCGTTTTGGAGAGATGCAATCGGGTCTTAAGCGTTTGCAGCAACTTGCGATGCAAGATCGAGAACTCGAGATCGCGGCGGGCATACAGCGCAACCTTCTACAACGCTTAGTTCCAGATACACCCGGCTTCGTCCTGCTGCCGTTGCATCGTCAGGCGAATCTCGTCGGCGGTGATTGGTATGACATCGACTACGAAGGCGGGTCTTTGACGCTGGCGGTTGGAGACGCCTCGGGAAAGGGGATCGGTGCCGCCCTGATGGCAACGGTGTTGCTCTCCGTTCTGCGTGCCGAGCGGCGGCTCGGCGCGGATGCGGAGCGAGTCATCCAGCGCACCAATGAGGCTCTTCGTGAGGCAGTGGAGGTCGACGGGTTCACAACCCTGGTCTACGCCACCATCCAAGCCGAGAGCGGTGAGGTGAGATGGCTGAACATGGGCCATCCCTCTCCCTTTATCGTGCGGTCTTCCAAGGCTTCCCGGGATGCTGATGTGAGGGGTTATTTCATCGAAGGGCCGCGTAACAAGGCGCTGGGCTGGTTCCAAGACCCCGGACTGTCTCAAACCGTTGCCCGGGTCGCCCCCGGTGATCGCCTCGTCTTCTTCACCGATGGGTTCATCGAGGCGAAGTCACCCGAAGGAGAGATATTCGGTGAGCGCCGCTTCGGGGAAGCGATCCTGAAGTCTGGCATGCTGCCCTTGGCCTCGATGGGCACTCTTCTGGTGGGCGAGGTGGAAAGGTTCGCGGCCGGTAAGCTCGATGATGACCTCACCATGCTGGTCGTAGAGTTTCAAGGGGTACCTGCACCTGCCCAGGCGGGGACTGCGGGAGTCAACGAAGTCGACACTGGGGAGCCGCTGTGGCACAGCAGAAGGTAGACATAACCATCACGGATGAGGGCGGCTACAAGCTGCTGAGGCCTACGGGCGATCTTGACGTCTACACCGTTGGGTCGCTGCGCGACGCGATCGGCCAGATCGTCAGTCAGGATCAGCCCAAGGTCGTCGTCGACTTGGATGCCGTGCCGTTCATGGATTCTTCCGGTCTCGGCGCCTTGATGGGAGGCGTTAGGAGGCTTCGCGAAGCTGGTGGCGACTTGGCCATCGCGTGCACTCGCGAGCAACACCTGAAGCTGTTCTCGATCACCGGGTTCGGGGAAGGCGTGTCGATCGCGCCTACCGTCGAGGAAGCCGCTCAGGGCTTCACGAGCTAGTTTGGCTCCCCCGTCGCGGGGGGGGGG
>JAXDJR010000057.1:0-5647 GCA_034667545.1 Actinomycetota bacterium | reverse complement strand
CGAGGACGTCTATCTCGAATTGACAGCTCCTGCGAATGGGAGAACGACGCCCGATGAGTGACGCCGGTCTCGCACTGAGACAGGTCCGCTACGAGAACAAGTCGTTCTGGCGGAATCCTGCCTCGATGTTCTTCACCTTCATCTTTCCACTGATGTTCCTCGTGATCTTCAATCTCTTGTTCGGAGGGACCGTTCGCATCGCCACCGGCCAAAAGGTGAACGCTTCCGACTTCTACGTGCCGGCCATCGCTGCCTTCTCGATAGTCACTGCCTGTTTCACGAACGTGGCCATGAGCATCACGCTGCTTCGGGATCAGGGAGTGCTCAAGCGCAAACGTGGGACGCCTCTTCCCGGATGGGCTTATCTGTTGGGACGGATGATCTTCTCGGTCATCGTCGCGATATTGCTGGTGGCTATAGTCACGGCGGCGGGCGTGCTCTTCTACAACGTCAATGCGCCAACCGACACCGTGGGGTCCTTCCTGCTATCGGTGATCGTCGGCGCTGCCAGTTTCTGCGCTCTCGGCCTGGCCATCACCTCAGTCATCCCCAATGGAGACGCGGCCCCCGCCATGGTGAACGGCATCGTGCTGCCCTTGTTGTTCATCTCCGACATCTTCGTGCCGCTGAACAAAGCACCCACATGGATCAAGACGGTGGGCGACTTCTTCCCGATAAAACATCTGGCGCACGCAATCCTGTACGCCTTCAACCCCCCTCCCGGCGTGTCTGCGTTCCGAGGAAGGGATCTATTGATAGTTGCCCTGTGGGGCCTTGCCGGACTGCTGGTGGCAACGCGCTTCTTCACCTGGGAGCCGCGCCGCTAGGGAGCCCGACATCCGACCGAGATCAGGTCTTGGTCTCTACACTCGAAGGCGGCGCGTGGTACTTGCGGAAGGCGGGGACTGCCGCGCTCAGGATGCCCGTTCCTATCACGCATGCAAGACCACCGGTGATTATTGAAGCCGCAGCACCGAAAGCGCCGGCGACCAGCCCTGCTTCGAAGTCGCCGAGCCTCGGCCCGCCCGTCACCACCATGATGTTCAACGCATTCAGCCGGCCGCGTAATGCATCGGGCGTCGCATCTTGAAGCATCGTGCCGCGGAACACGGCGCTGACGACGTCGGCGCCGCCCGCGATCGCAAGGAGGATCAAGGTCAGAGCCAGAGAGAAAAGGGTCAGTCCCGCGAGGGTGATGGCGGCCCCCCACGCGATCACCGACAAGATGACAGCGAGCCCCTGCCGGCGGATCCTGCCGACCCAGCCGGTGGTCAACGCGCTGATCAAGGCCCCCGCCGCCGGAGCTGCGTAAAGCAAACCCAGGATCCCGGCCCCCCCGTGGAAGGTGCGCTCCGCGAGGGCCGGGAACACTGCACGCGGCATCCCAAAGATCATCGCTATCAGATCGACGAGAAAGATCGAAAGGACCACGGGTCGTCGTATCGCGAACGCCAACCCCTCGCGCACTGATTGCAGGCTCGCCTGCGGCTCCCCTTCAACCTCGGGCATCATCGTGGGGACCCACCGCAACGAGATCAAACCCGCGATATAGGTAGCGGCGTCGATGAAATAGATGATCGCGACCCCGGGCGAACCTCCCCCGTGCACCGGGAGAGCGGCGATGAGAACTCCCCCCAAGGCGGGTCCCACTATCTGGGTCACCTGGAAGACCACTTGGCGAAGTGCCATCGCAGCCGGCAACGTCCCGGGCGGAACAAGGCTGGGGACCATCGCGCTCCTTGCGGGGCGATCGATAGCTGCAAATGCCGACGACACTGCCAGCAGAACGTAGATCCAGATAAGCGACGGATGGCCGGCAAGGGTGATGACAACCAGTGCGCCGGAGCTCACCATCAACCCCACTTGGGCCTGCGCACTGAGTTTGCGCCGGTCGCGGCGATCGGCTATCGCCCCTCCGATCAGCCCGAACACGATCAAAGGAACGAGCTCCACCACGCCGACGAAACCCACAGCCACGGTTGAACGCGTGATCTGAAAGACCTGGTATGCGACGGCAACCACGCGCATGTTCGTTCCGAACTGTGAAACAAGCTGTCCGAGCCACAACGCGCGATAGGCGACGGACTCCCGCAGCGGCGTTATATCGAGCGCCAGCGCGCGCGCTCGGGCGAAACGGGGGCTCAATAAACGATCGTCGAGTACTTCGAGAGTTTCTCTCTTCGGTGCAGCGCTTCGATAAGCCGAACGGTCCCAGACCGGGAACGCATCACCATCGACTGAGTGATGGCGTTATCTCCCCGGTAACGCACTCCTTTCATCAAGTCACCGTCCGTGACTCCGCTCGCCGCAAAGAAAACATCCTGACCTGAGACGAGGTCATCGGTGGTCAACACTTGGTCGAGGTCATAGCCGCCGCTGACCGCCGCATCGCGCTCTTCATCACTTCGGGGGCACAGGCGGCCTTGGATCATCCCGCCCAGGCATTTGATGGCGCAGGCGGCGATCACGCCTTCCGGTGTTCCACCGATCCCCATCAGCAGGTCGGTACCGGTCTCCCCGCGTGCGGCCGAGATTGCGCCGGCCACATCGCCGTCGGGGATGAATCGGATGCGCGCCCCCACCTCTCGGATCTCCTTCACGAGCTGGTCGTGCCTCGGGCGATCGAGGATGACAACGGTGAGGTCGGAAGCGGCGGTCTTCTTCGCGTGCGCCACGCGCGAAAGATTCTCGGCGACGGGGGCGTCGATATCCACGACGCCGGCGGCGTCCTCTGCCACGACTATCTTTTCCATGTAGAAGCACGGGCCCGGGTCGAACATGGTGCCGCGCTCCGCTACCGCTACCACCGAGAGGGCGCCGTTCTGGCCCTTCGCAGTGAGCGTGGTGCCGTCGATCGGATCGACCGCAACATCGACTATGGGCGGCTCGCCGTTGCCGATGGCTTCTCCGTTGTAGAGCATCGGCGCGTTGTCCTTCTCGCCTTCACCGATGACGACGGTCCCGGACATCGAGACCGAATCCATCATCAGCCTCATCGCATCCACTGCCGCCTGGTCGGCAGCTTCCTTGTCGCCGCGTCCCATCCAGTGAGCTGCCGACAGTGCGGCAGCCTCGGTCACGCGGACCAGCTCGAGAGCGAGGTTCCGATCCGGCGAACTGGGAGTCTGGGTCAATCCGGGCCTTCTATCTGCTGTCTGGTGCAGGTGTGGTCCCGGGATCGGGTTGACGCTCGGGGTCGTCCCCACCGGGGGTCGGCTGGGGCTCTGGAGCGTTGGGCGAGCCGGGCTGGACCGGGGGCCCGGGCTCGGTGTCGGGCTGAGGCGTCGGGTTGGGATCGGGGTCTGGGTCGCGGGGCTGCGGTCTGGTCGTCGTCATGAGCTGCCTTTCGTTGGGATGGACGGATGCAAAGCCTAGACGCTGCCCGTCCTCGGACGTGGGGCGGCGAACTGGGTTCCTTCGTCGTAGCCCCTGCGTACCGGGCGCTATCGTTCCTTTGTGGGGAGCCGGTCACACGTGACCCGCGATAGATCCATCCCAGAGGGGTAAACACAGGCACATGCCACGAACGAAACACGTCAGCTGTTCGGGTCCCGGCATCACACGGCGCCCCCGGGGTAAAGGCTTTGAATACCGGGATGGCCGCACGGGAGCCAAGATCGAGGATCCACACACGATCGCGCGGATCCGGGACCTCGGGATCCCTCCGGCGTGGAAGGACGTGTGGATCTGCCTCGAACCGATGGGTCATATCCAGGCTCTCGGCACCGATGCTGCCGGACGCAGGCAGTACATCTACCACTCGGTATGGCGACAGAAGAAGGACCGCGAGAAGTTCGACCACATGTTGGACTTCGCACAGCAGTTGCCTGCCATGCGGGCGCGGTGGGCCGAGGACCTCCAGCCGGAGGGCTTGGGACGCGAAAAGGTCCTGGCGTGTGCGGCGCTCATGCTCGACAGGGCGTTCTTCCGCATCGGTGGAGAGAGCTATGCCGAGCAGAACGAGAGCTATGGCCTCGCCACCCTGCAGAAGAAGCACGTGCGCCTGCACGGCGATAACTGGATAGGCCTCACCTACAAGGCAAAGAGCGGAAAGATGCGTGATACCTCTATCCCGGTCGACCCCGCCCAGTACCGCGTTATCCAAGAACTGAAGCGGCGTAGGGGCGGCGGTCCGGAGCTACTCGCCTATAAAAACGAACGCCGGTGGATCGATGTCAAGTCCATCGACATCAACCAGTACATCAAAGAGATCACCGGCTGGCCTTTCACCGCAAAGGACTTCCGCACGTGGAACGCCACTGTGCTCGCAGCTGTTTGCATAGCGCCACTTTCGCTTGCTGCCAATTCGGAAGCGGCAAAGAAGCGCGCCATCTCGTTCGCGATCAAGGACGTTGCCAACTACCTCGGCAACACTCCAGCAGTCTGTCGCAGCTCCTATATCGACCCGCGCGTCTTC
The DNA here is from genome assembly GCA_034667545.1 of Actinomycetota bacterium. Lineage (GTDB taxonomy): Bacteria > Actinomycetota > CADDZG01 > CADDZG01 > WHSQ01 > DATAPE01. The sequence goes on along the minus strand of JAXDJR010000057.1, from coordinate 1,230 downwards.
GATCGATTCCGAACGGGCTGGACGATCATGGGCGCGATCGGTTCGGTTGGAGCCGACGTGCAAGACGGCGATCTCGCCACCCACGGCGTGGGTGTAGAAGAAGCCGTCATCGATCTCCTTACCGACAACCTCCAGTCACCGGCTCTGGAGAAGGTGGCTTCGTAACTCAGGGAAGCTCGCTCCGTCCAAGTCAGCTGGCGCAACGTCTCGAGCGGCTGATCAGTTGTGGACGAACACCTTCACGCTCAACGGCTCCCGGTAGAAGAACGGTTTCGCCGCGTACATCGGGATGCGGACACAACCGTGGCTGGCCGGGTACACCGGCACCTCTGGATAGCCGTGGATCGCGAAGCCACCCACGAAGTAATTGGGGTACCACAGCCTGCCCAGGCTGCCGCTGTTCCATCCCGCCACCTTGCGGATGATGGAGAAGTGGCCGCGGGGCGTGTGAGCTATCGAGGTGACGCCACCGTTCACGTACGTGTACTCGCCGCCCGTTGAGACCGGCAGGGTATGGATGACCTTGTGATGTTTGACCTCGAACAGAACCTGGCGGGAGATATCTATATCTATGTAGTGCCGGCCATGGCGTCGTGGCGGCTGCGGCCGGCGTGCGGCAGCGATGCTCTCCATCTCGAGGGGCGGCACGATCGCGTCGCGAGCCATGTGATGGAACTTCTCGAACGTGATAACCGCCTGCTCGTCCTCGTATCCGAAGACGCCGTCGATGTGTCCGGCGGGATAAGACCCGTGGTGCAATGCCTTCTCCAGCGCAGTGACCCCTCGGCCCGTCGAACCGGCCAGGAGCGTGCGCGTCCACCCCACGGGGTGAACGTGGCTCAGGGCATTGAGGGTGCGGAGACCGAACCCTCTGGCACGCAACGCATGAATGATCATCGGCAGCGCTTTTCGGTTGCCCCGGCGCCAGATATCGAGAGAGATGATCGACCCGTCGTGGACCTTGCGCATGGCCTTCCGTTTGACACGGCCAGAGGTACCGCCACCAGGATGCCGCGTCCACCGAACGGAGTGGTATCCCATCGCAGCAAGGTCGCGCAGAACGCGGCCGTCGCGTGCTCCACGCGGAGGCCGGGCGAAGGGCCGGGCAGAAACTCCCGCCTTCTTCAAGGCCTTCTGCGAACGCGATATCGAAGACCGAATGCGAGCGTCACTCATACGGTTGAAGGACTCCCTGCCCCAGCCACGGTTACCCAGTACCATCCCGGCCCG
>JAXDJR010000056.1:0-21261 GCA_034667545.1 Actinomycetota bacterium | reverse complement strand
AGCGCCAGCCCCGGGTCCCGGCCCGGTCCACCTTCGAGCAGCGCTGCGCCGATGCGCTGGTGGCGCTCGCATCCGGCTCCTCTTCCAGTGCCCGGGACCGGGGCTCAGGGGGCGCCCGGGCCGAGGTAGTGCTCAATGTCGACCTGGCGGCGCTCAGCTCCGATGGTGGTGGCTGCCACCTCGAGGGAGGTCCCGCCATCCACCCCGAGATGGCCCGGCGCCTGTCGTGCGATTGCCGCTTGCAAGCGGTGCTCCGTGACGGGGGAGGCGGCGCCGTGGGGATCGGGCGGCGCTCGCGCAGCGTCCCGGGATGGCTACTGCGCGAGCTCCTCGGTCGCGACCATGGCTGCACCTTCCCTGGGTGCGGCACCCGGCGCTTCCTTGCCGCCCACCATGTGATCCATTGGGCCCACGGCGGCCCCACCCAGCTCGACAACCTCGTGCTGGTGTGCAGCTTCCACCACCGGTTGGTGCACGAAGGGGCCTGGAAGGTCAGGCTGGTCGGCGGTGTGGTGGCCGAGTGGTCACGCCCGAACGGAGTGCACTACGACCCGGCCCTTCCGAAAACCAAGAGGGATGGTCCCCCACGAAGAAGGGCCCGGATCTCGGCAACCGCCCTCCCTGCCGGGTAGAGATAGGCAAAGGGCCCGGATCTCTCCGGGCCCCCTGAATCCTTCGTTGTTCTGAGCGGACGGCTACATCATGCCGCCCATGCCGCCCATTCCACCCATGCCGCCGCCGTGGTCGTGGCCGGCACCGGCGTCTTCTTCCTCGGGCTTGTCGACGATCGTCGCTTCGGTCGTCAGCAACAGGGCTGCGATCGAGGCGGCGTTCTCGAGGGCCGAGCGCGTCACTCGCGCCGGGTCGATGATGCCTTCGGCGAGTAGATCGACGTACTGACCGGTTGCGGCGTTGAGGCCGTGACCCGGCTTCTCGTTGCGAACCTTGTCGATGACAACACCGCCCTCGAAGCCCGCGTTCTGCGCGATCCAGCGCAGTGGTGCGTCGAGAGCCTCCATCACGATGCGCGCACCCGCAGCTTCGTCGCCGTGGAGGTCGAGAGCCTCGACCGCCTCACGCGATCGGACGAGCGTCACACCGCCGCCGGCAACGATGCCCTCTTCGACGGCTGCGCGCGTCGCCGACACCGAGTCCTCGATGCGATGCTTCTTTTCCTTCAACTCGACTTCCGTTGCCGCCCCGACCTTCAGCACCGCCACGCCACCGGCCATCTTGGCCAGGCGCTCCTGGAGCTTCTCTTTGTCCCAGTCGGAATCGGTCCTCTCGATCTCGGCCCTGATCTGATCGATCCGGCCCTTGATCTCGTCGGCGTTGCCGGCGCCTTCCACGATTGTGGTGTTGTCCTTCGTGACCTCGACCTTGCGGGCGCGGCCGAGCATGTCAAGTCCGACAGACTCGAGCTTGAGACCGATCTCTTCAGAGATGACCTGTCCGCCCGTCAGGATCGAGATGTCCTGAAGCATGGCCTTGCGGCGGTCGCCGAAGCCCGGAGCCTTCACCGCGACCGCCTTGAAGGTGCCACGGATCTTGTTGACCACGAGGGTTGCGAGCGCTTCGCCTTCGACGTCCTCGCAGATCACTACCAGCGGCTTGCCGCTCTGTGCCACCTTCTCCAAGACGGGGAGCAGATCGCGCACGGACGAGATCTTCTGTTGCGCCAAGAGGATGTATGGGTCATCGAGCGATGCCTCCATACGGTCCTGGTCGGTGACGAAGTAGGGAGAGATGTAGCCCTTGTCGAACTGCATGCCCTCGACCAGCTCCAGCTCGAGCCCGAAGGTGTTGGACTCCTCGACGGTGATGACACCGTCCTTACCGACCTTGTCCATAGCTTCGGCGACGAGCTCGCCGATCTCAACATCGTTGTTGGCCGAGATGGAGGCGACGTGCGCTATCTCCTGACGGCCCTCGACGTCGCGAGCCTGGGAGCGGATCGACTCGGACACTGCCTTGACGGCCTGCTCGATCCCACGCTTGAGTGCCATCGGGTTCGCGCCTGCAGCGACATTGCGGAGTCCGGCCGTGACCATCGCCTGGGCCAGCACGGTCGCGGTCGTGGTCCCGTCACCCGCCACATCGTTGGTCTTGGTTGCGACTTCCTTGACGAGCTGGGCCCCCATGTTCTCCCACGGGTCCTCTAGCTCGATCTCCTTCGCGATGGTGACGCCGTCGTTCGTAATCGTCGGCGCTCCCCATTTCTTGTCCAGAACGACGTTCCGGCCCTTGGGCCCCAGCGTCACCCGAACGGTATTCGCGAGGTGGTCCACACCGCGCTCGAGGCCTCTTCTGGAGTCCTCGTCAAACTTGATGATCTTGGGCATATTTCTCTCTTTCTCTATTCCGGCTCAGCGAAGGCCGGTCGGATACAAGCTGTGGTTGGCTCCGATCAGCCGAGGACTGCCAGAACGTCACGGGCGGACAGGATCAGCAGCTCCTCACCTTCGAGCTTCACCTCGGTGCCGCCGTACTTGGAGTAGATGACCTTGTCACCCTCCTTGACGTCCATGGGGATCAGCTCGCCGCTATCGCTGCGCTTCCCGACGCCCACAGCAAGGACGGTGCCCTCCTGGGGCTTCTCCTTGGCGGTGTCGGGGATGACGATCCCGGAGACCGTGGTCTCTTCACCCTCTTCGGGGCGGACCAGGATGCGGTCCTCGAGGGGCTTGATGTTGAGCTTTGTGGCAGTTGCCATTTGCGGAAACCTCCTGTTCGGTGGGTTAGCACTCTAAACCGTCGAGTGCTAATGGTAGCCAGGGAACCGGGGACCGGTCAAACCGCCGAGGCACCGGCTGCGAGCGTCCGGTGGGGAACCGGAACATTTCGCCTGAGTTACCGGACCGAGGAGGGTTCGGGTCTGGGGCCGCCTACCGGACGAGGAAGAGATCGGGTCCTGGGGAGGCTTACCGGACCAAGGAGAGATTCGGGTGATGGGGAGGCTTACCGGACCAAGGAGAGATTCGGGTCTGGGGCCGCCTAGCGGACCAAGGGGAGATTCGGGTCTGGGGAGGCCTCCAGGCCGTGGTAGATGCCTCGCCGAAGCATCGCAGTGCCACAGGCAGCCACCATGGCGGCGTTATCCGTGCACAGCTCCATCGGGGGCACGAAGAGGGCGAGGCCTCTCTCCTCACAGGCATCGGCGAGTCCCTGTCGCAAGGACGAATTGGCCGCGACTCCGCCACAGAGGAACACCCTGGAGGCCCCGACGTGCTCGGCGGCGGCAAGCGTTTTGCCCACCTGGATGTCCACCACCGCCTGTTGGAACGACGCCGCAACGTCCTCGATCGATACCTTCTTGCCCCGGCCCTCGGCGCGTCGCACGTGATTTATGACTGCCGTTTTCAGCCCTGAGTAGGAAACGTCGAATCCGTCGACGTCCAGCATCGAGCGGGGAAACGCGATGGCCGCAGGATCACCGAGCAGCGCCAGCCTGTCGATCTCCGGCCCCCCCGGATACTCCAGGCCAAGGAAGCGAGCCACCTTGTCGAATGCTTCACCGGCAGCGTCGTCCAAGGTCCCGCCGAGCACCGTGTAATCCCCATCGCCGCGCGCATCCACTAGAAGGGTGTGTCCGCCCGAGATGATCAGTGCAAGCGCGGGCCACTGCGCGTCGTCGTGCGCCAGGAGATTCGAATAGAGATGAGCCTCGAGGTGGTTGACGCCGACGAAGGGGACATCCAGAACCGCAGCTATCGACTTGGCCTCTGCAACTCCAACGAGAAGAGATCCGATGAGGCCCGGGCCGAGCGTCGCAGCCACCGAGTCGAGATCCCAGAAAGTCGCGTCGGCGCGCAACAGTGCCTCCGCGATCGTAGGGGTCAACGCCTCGACGTGAGCGCGCGCGGCTATCTCGGGAACGATCCCGCCGTATTCGCCGTGCAACTCACCCTGGGAGGCGACGACGTTCGAGAGGATCCGTCGGCCCCCGCAGACCACTGCTGCGGAGGTTTCATCGCACGAGGTCTCGATCCCGAGGACCATGGTGTTCTCGTCCCACTCCACGCCTGGGGAGCGCTGCGTTTGGGTCGCCGGGGCCTCGAGCAGCGAGATGACCGCGGCATCGCTCCACTCGGACGGAGGCACGGGAGTCTCGGACACTCAGACCGAGCGTGTCCGCGGCCCGCGAGCTCTAGCCATGAGAACCCCCCGCACGATCCACACCGTCTCTGATGCCTTGAAGGCGGATCCGGTACTCGGTCGAGCGCGCATCTGGGACAGTCATGATCAGGGCGTCTTCGTTCGTCTCCACGTAGTAACCCTTGCGCAGGCCGACGACCGAGAATCCGAACTTCTCATACATGGACTGAGCGATCCGGTTGGACACGCGCACCTCGAGCGATATCACCTCTGCCCCCCGCGCGATCGCTTCGGTGATGATCGCCAATAGGAGACGTGTACCGGCTTTGCGACCGTGGAACGACGGGTCCACGGCAATGTTCGTGACATGAGCCTCGTCGCCCATGAACATCATGCCGGCGTAGCCGACCACCTCGCCTTCGGACTTGGCCACGAGATAGCTCCGCGCGGTGCGTTGCGCCAACTCGGACAAGAACAGGGACGCACTCCAGGGGCGAGGATAGACCTGCCCCTCGATCGCCAGCACTCTGCGCAGATGCCTGCGGCGCATCCTCGTGAGCTCGAGCTCGGGGACGGAGTCCGTGCTCCGGGACCGTTCGACGGCGCTCACACGGGCTTCCCTCCCCGGATGCGCTCCCATTGGATGGGCTTGGCGGAGCGCCGCAGATAGAGCGGTTTCAGATCGAACACCGAATCGAAATCCTCTCTGAACATTCTGGTCATTGCCAGTTCAACCAACGCCCTCGCGTCGGGGAACGAGTGGCTCATCGCTGCGATCTCGGTGCCGGAACCGAGATCCTGGAAGATCTCTCGATACAGCAGGGCTCCGTTTCCCACGAGCAGCACTTCCTCAGGATTGGCTGCTATCCGCACTGCGAGACGCTCCGGTTTCTCGACGTGATATCTCGTGAGCCGTTGTATCCCACCCGGCGAGGACTTATAGAACGCATAGAACACTTCATCGCGCCGCGCGTCGAGCACCGCACAGATCGCCTTGGGCGAATAACGCACTTCGTACGCGACGAGGTCGAGGCTGGCCATCCCGACGATAGGGACCGACAAGGCCTGAGCGAGCGCTTTTCCGGTGGCCACGCCGACCCGCATACCCGTGAAGAGCCCGGGCCCGAGACTGATCGCCACTCCCCCGATGTTGCGGTAACCAAGGTGCGCCTGCTCGAGACAGAAACGGATCGCGGGTAACAGGAACTCGTTGTAGCTCGCACCGCGCGCGATCAGCACGGAAGCCACCACTCCCTGTTCGGATCCGAGCGCGACGCTCGCTTGGGGAGTCGAAGTTTCGATACCTAGCACCAGCATCGGGCAACCCCGGCTTTTCTCATGGGGCCCAATGGTCGCGTGCCCCCGAGGTGTCCCAATCCACGAACCGAGGGACGCTCGATCCGTCCGCGGACAGGGCATTGAGCAGCGCTTCTGCGGTGGCCCGCATCTCCTGCATTTTGACGATCCACTCTGTCCCGTGCGGAAGGAACGTAATCTGCCGCTCGGAGTCCCCTCCGCCGGAGGCGCGAAGCTCGACCTGCAGGTAACGCTCCGGTAGCAGTGGCGTGACCGCTTCCCCCCACTCGACCACCAGGATCGCCCCCGGATCGAGAAGCTCCTCGAACCCGAGGTCCAGGACCTCTTGGAAAGACTCCAGGCGATACACATCCAGATGCAAGATCTGGTACCTGCCCGCGTATTCGTGCACGAGAGTGAAGCTGGGGCTCGTGATCCGCTGTCGGACCCCAAGGGCGGCCCCCAGCCCTTGCACGAACACTGTTTTCCCTGCGCCGAGGTCGCCGGACAGGCTGATGACGTCCGACGGCAGCAGTGTGGGGGCCAGCGCCGCGCCCACGACCCGCGTTTCCTCAGCCGACCTCGTCGTGACCCTTAGGCCGCGTGACATCAGAACAGTCCGAGCTGGGCGGCCCCCGCATCGACTGGCTGAGCCTCGGCTAGGACGGGCGCGTTGCGGGCACGAGAGAGGTCGAGAACTTCTTTCACCAACCGAAGGTCCTGACGGATCGCGTCGACGGGGCTCAGTCCACCGAAGCGTCCTCCCCGCAGAGCGGCGGCGGGATGGAAAGTGGGGATGACGGTGGCCCCGCGGCGCGAGTACTTGCGGCCCCGGGCGCGCGTTATCCCTACCTGCTCTTCCAGGATGAAGCGGGTGGCGAAGTTGCCAAGCGTGACGATGACGGTCGGCCGCATGTGCTCAAGCTGCGCCTCGAGCCACGGCGTGCAGGCCTCGATCTCGTCGGGGAGCGGGTCGCGATTGCCGGGGGGCCGGCACTTGATGACGTTGACGATCGCGGCGCTGGTTCGATCGAGGCCTATCTCTGCAAGGAGAGAGTCAAGGAGCTGTCCGGCCGCGCCGACGAAGGCGACCCCCTGCTTGTCCTCGTGGAACCCGGGAGCCTCGCCGATGAATAGCAGGTCGGAGTCCAGGTTCCCCGCCGACCACACCACTTGCGTGCGGCCCTGGGCAAGGCGGCACCTAGTGCAACCGGCCGCTTGTCGCTGGACGGATGCGATGTCGATCACGCAGCGACCCTACGAGCCACAGCGCCCGGAATCAATACCATCGGCGCCCGTCCCCGCACAAACCGACCATGAACCGGGGGCTCAGATAAGAAGCTTGCCATCCTCCTCGAGCACGTCCCCGTCGACGGTGATCCGGCCCCCACGCCGCAGGTCGCAGACCATGTCCCAATGGATCGCCGACTTGTTGAGCCCGCCTGACTCCGGATAGGACTCCCCCAGGGCCAGGTGAACGGTGCCGCCGATCTTTTCATCCAGCAAGATCTCGCCGGAGAACCTATCGATCCCGTAGTTCGTACCGATCCCCAGCTCGCCCAGCACCCGGGAGCCGTCGTCGGTATCGAGTGTCTTGATCAGGAAATCCTCGTTCTTACCGGCACTGGCGTCGACCACCCGCCCCTCGTCGAACTCGAGCCGGACATCCTCGACCGCGCGTCCTTCGAAGATCGCCGGATATGTGAACGAGATGACTCCGTGGGTCCCAGTCTCCTTGGGTCCGGTGAAGAACTCGCCGTCCGGAAAGTTGTATCTGCCGGAAGCGGGTATGAACGGCCGGCCGCCCACCTCGAGCGTCAAGTCCGTACCATCAGCTTCGATGTGCACTTCGTTGCGAGGTCTCATCCATTCGACCAAGCGTGTAAGCCGTTCCTCCTCTTTCTTCCACTCCCCCACGGGATCGTCCGCCTCCAGCAAACATGCCGCGTAATAGAAGTCTTCGTACTCGGCCAAGCTGGTCTCAGCTTCCATCGCGTGCGCCTCGGTCGGGAACAGTGTGACCGTCCATCGAAGGTCTCCAGCAGCTTGCCTCTTCATGAAGGTCTCACTGAGGGGTTGGCGCGCCTTAGCCGCGCGCACTTGCTTGGCCGGATCGCTGTGGGTGAGCTGCCTGGTGTTGGTTTCACTGATGATGTAGATGTCCGCGTCGATATTCTCCATCTCCCACCGCTGGGATTCCCTTACGAAGTCGAGTTGATGGTCTTCGGCCAGCCTGTAGAAGATCGGCTCCGCTTTGGGGAGCTGTGTGTTGACGAATGGATGAGCCCCCCGGACCAAGCAGCGTTCGTAGAGGGCCAGGATGAGTGGTTCTGCTACGTAATTGCCTCTGATCCGCACGAGGTCACGCTCTTTCACTTGCAATGAATAGTCGATGAGTATCTCTGCCATGGTTGCGATGCGGTTATCGGTCATCGATCGGTCCCTCCGAGAGTGTCGTCCAAGAACATCTTTAGCATGGAGTTGAACTCGCGGTGTTGCTCGAGCATGCTCATGTGTCCGCACCCGTCCAACAACCGCAGTTCGGCGTTGGGTATATGTTCCGCGAGGTAAATAGAGGCTGACGGCAGCGTCAGACGGTCGTGAGTGCCTCCGACTACCAGCGCCGGCACCGTTACCTGGTCCAAGAATTCCCGGACATCGAAGTGTCTGTAAGCCTTCATCAGATCAAATAGAACGTCGCTGCCAGTCTCCGACATCATGTCGTAGATAAGGTCGATCTGACGCGCTGATGCCATCGGGCCGAACGTGGCCACAGACACCGCCAGGAAAAACAGATCAGAAGGAGGGAGCACGTTCCGCAAGCGATCGATGGGCACCGAGTGATTGCCGAGCACATCCAACGGTCGCCGCGTCAACCTTTCCATACGGGATATCGCCGCGCCGCCTACTCCGAGACTCTCAGCGGCGGGACGATAGGTGGTATTGGCGAGCATGAGCCCTTTGATCAGCGAATGCAGCAGCTCCGGTCGTTCCTTGCAAAGCTGGAGCGCGATCATCCCGCCGATCGAATGTCCCACGAGCACGACCTCGCGGATACCGGCATCCTCGATCACCGCCAGCAAGTCTTCAGCCAACTGGGTGATGGTGAAGGGCGCGGCGCCTTTGGGGTGCGAGAGACCATGCCCACGAAGGTCGTAGAAGATCAACCGGTGGGCTCCGATGCCGGGTATCTGGTAGTGCCAGATGTCGGTGCGCATGGCGGAGGAGTGGATGAAGACGGCAGCTCGGTCCGTCACCGGACCCACTTCTTCGACGTACAGTTCCGCCCCATCGGCCAAGGCGAGCTTGCGCGACCTCACACCTCTGCGATTGCCGAAGCGCTCGGCGCCCTCCGGGTCGTTCCGGCGTCGTTTGGCGACGGTCGTGTGTTGCATCACGAGCCCGGCCCCCACACCCACTGCCGTGCTTGCGGTCGCCAAGCTTTTCTTCCAGTTCACTCGGGAGCCTCGTCGAGATAGATGCGCGGAACACGCGAGGGGATCCTGGCGGTTACCTCGTAGTTGATGGTGTCGATGTGGTCGGCGATCTCTTCGGCCGTGATGCGCTCGGCGCCATCTCCACCGATCAAGGTCACGATCGCTCCCTGCTCGACAGGTGCATCACCCGCGTCGACCATGAACTGATCCATGCACACAGTCCCAGAGACACGATAGCGATTGCCACCGAGGAGGATGTCGCCTCGGTTCGACAGGCGGCGGTCATATCCATCGGCGTAACCCACCGGAATCGTGAGGACGCGTCCCGCCCGCGTCAGTTTGTAATTGAGACCGTAAGACAGGCGCTCGCCGGCAGAGAGCCACTTCGTCAGGTTCACGCGCGCTCGCAGTGCCAAGACGGGACGCAGGTCAGCGGTTCCGATGAACGCCTTGCCGGGCCACAAACCGTATGACGCCACCCCGCAGCGGACGAGGTCCATATGGCTGGCCGGCAAGGACATCGTGGCCGCGGAGTTGGCGATGTGCCGGTAACGAAGCCTTACCCCTGCCTCGTCTATCGCATCGCTGAGCTCGTTGAACAGGTCCACTTGGCGTCGCGTGAAAGGGTGATCGGGGATATCGGCCACCGCAAGATGGCTCCAGATCCCTTCGATCTCGAGCCCCGGAAGGGCGCGCAGCTCCTTGATCGCGTCGAGAGCCTCTTCGGCAGGTACTCCCACGCGATGCATCCCCGTATCGAGCTTCACGTGGATCGGGACGGATGCGACCCGGTGGTCGGCAGCCGCCGAGAGGACGCGCGCGAACGCAAGGGTGTAGACGCTCGGCGTCAGGGCAAGATCGATGATCGTCCCCACTGCCTCCGGCGGGGGCTCGGTGAAGACGTGGATCGGTGCTGTGATACCAGACTCGCGAAGGTGGATCCCTTCGGCAACCCGCGCCACACCGAGACGCGTCGCGCCCGCTTCGAGCATGGCTTTGGCGGACGCAGGATTGCCGTGTCCATACGCATACCCCTTCACCACTCCCATCACCTCGGCGCCTCGGGCGAGGGACCCGAGCAACCGAACGTTGTGGCGCAAGGCAGCCAGGTCGATCTCTGCCCACAACGGGTGACCGCGCGCGAACATCTCGGGGTTGGACATCGACATCACCGACAGGTTACGAGGACGAGAGTTCGGCGATGGCTCCAGGGAGCGCTTCGGCCACATCCCACGCCACCAGTCCGACAGGCCCCTTGCGATCCGACGCGATCTCTGCCGCCCGCCCGTGGAGGTAGGCGGCCTGCCACGCCGGTGTGAACGCATCGTCCCCGCCGGAGGCCAATGCCGCAAGGACACCCGTCAGCACGTCCCCCGTCCCGGCGGTTGCGAGCTCCGGCCCACCCGTGGGATTCACCATCAGTGACCGTTCGGCGTGGCATGTCAAGGTGCGTGGGCCTTTCAGCAGCACGGCGCACCCGAAGCGCTCGCTCGCCTCCCGCACGGCCGCCACCCGGTCTCGCTGTATGTCCGCAGCGGTCCCGCCCAGCAGACGCGCAAGCTCGCCTGCGTGCGGGGTGATGACCAGAGGCGCGCTGCGCGCGCGCAGCGCCTGGGTGTCGTGCTGCACCACATTGAGACCGTCGGCGTCCAGCACCATGGGTCGTTCAACTTCCCGCAGCAACCGCAGCACGGTCTCCTTCTGATCGTCCCCGGTTCCGAGGCCCGGCCCCACCGCTACGGCCCCCGCCTTTTCGAACGTGTCCTGGAACGAGCCGATGGCATCCGGGGTCAGCACCTCACTTTGGGGTGTTGCGCGCACGACTGCCTCAGGCAGCGATCGCTGCACGACGGCAGCCGCCCCCGCGCTCGTGATCACCGTGACGTAACCCGCGCCCGCTCGGAAGGCGGCGCGGCCCGCAAGAACCGCGGCTCCGGTCATGGCGTCCGAGCCCGCCACGACGGCGACCGAGCGCATCCATTTGTGGGCTGCCGGGTCTCGCTTGGCGACTTCGGCCAGGTCCGCTGGCTCGATCATCCACGCACCGGTCGACGCGATCTCGATCCCTATGTCGGCAACCTCGATGAGGCCGGCGACCTCCGGAGAACTGGCCGCGGTCTCGAGCTTTTCTGCCGCCAGCGCCACGGTGAGGTCGCTGTGGACCATCGGTCCCGGCCCGCCCACCCCTGAGGGCACGTCGACGGCGACCACCGCTACCGGCCGGGCTTCACCGCGTGCTGCGGCGTCCCGAACTTCCTGGATCGCGATTATCGCGTCGCGGGCCAAGCCTTGGGGCTCTCCGTGGAAACCGGTGCCAAAGAGCGCGTCCACGATTACCTCGCTGTCTTCCAACAGGCCGCGCTGGAACTGGCGGACGGCTCCGCCCGCATGAGCGAATCGTTCGAGGCTGGCAGCAGCTGGACCTTGCAGCTCTGAGGGGGCCGAGATCGTCACGCAAACAACCTCCGCGCCTTGCGCCCGCAGGAGACGCGCCGCGACGTAACCGTCCCCGCCGTTGTTCCCGGGTCCACAAACAACGACGACGCGCGCCCCATAGCGCCTCCCGGTCATCCGCAACACGGCTCGAGCTACCGCAACTCCCGCCCGCTCCATCAACACTTCGGCCGGAGTTCCCGCACCGATCGCGGCAGCGTCCGCGCGCCGCATCTCCTCTGCTGTTACGAGGGGTCTCATGTCGCAGAGCTACTCGACGGTGACACTCTTGGCGAGGTTCCGAGGCTTGTCGGGCGAAAGGCCTTTCTCCTTGGCCATGAAATAAGCAAGCAATTGCAGCGGCACGGTGTCGATCACAGGAGACAGCAAGGGCTTCGTGCCGGGGACTTCAAACAACTCGTTAGCCAGCGATCGCGCCCGCTGATCTCCGCGCGGCGCAACCAGGATCGTCTCGGCCCCCCGGGCACGCACCTCTTCGACGTTGGCGAGCATCTTTTCGTACATCCGGTGCCCGGTGAGGATCGCGACGACGGGAACGCCCTCTTCGATCAACGCGATCGCGCCGTGCTTGAGCTCCCCAGCCGCATAACCCTCGGCATGGATATAGGTCAACTCCTTCAACTTCAGGGCACCCTCCATCGCGACCGCCGTCCCAACGCCGCGTCCTATGAATAGGAAGTCCTTGGCGTCGATGTAGCGCTTGGCCGCGCGTTGGACTTCGCCCTGGATGGTCAACACCTCTTCGATCTGATCGGGCAACTGATCCATGGCCTCGATGGTCTCTGCGATCCTCCCGGCGGGCATAGTGCCGCGTTGCTGTGCCAGGTACAGACCCAAGAGATTGAGTGCAACGATCTGCGCGACGAAGGTCTTGGTCGCGGCTACGCCGATCTCTGGACCGGCGTGAGTAAAGATCACTGCGTCCGCGTCGCGAGTGATAGAGGAACCGACAACGTTCGAGACGGCGACTATCTTCGAGCCCATCTCCTTGGCGAAGCGAACTGCCGCCAGTGTGTCTGCAGTCTCGCCGGACTGCGCGATCCCGATGACGAGCGACGTGTCGTCGAGCACAGGGTCGCGGTAGCGGAACTCGGAGGCGAGGTCGAGCTCGACCGGCAATCTCGTCCAGTGCTCGATGGCATGCTTGGCCGTCATCCCTGCATGGAACGAGCTGCCGCACGCAACCACTACCACCTTCTGGATGCGTCTGACCGCGTCCTCTTCCCACCTGACTTCGTCGAGCGTGATGCGTCCGGAAGGCGTCACCCGACCCAGCACCGTGTTGCGAACCGCTTCGGGCTGCTCGAATATCTCTTTCAGCATGAAGTCGTCGTAGCCGCCCTTCTCAGCCGCGTCCAGATCCCACTCAACGTGTACCGCGTTCGGCTCTCGCTCCGTGCCGTCGAAGTCGAAGATGCGCACCGAACCCGGTTTGACTTCTGCAACCTGCCGGTTCGCCAGCGGGATGACATCACGGGTGTAGGTGAGCAGGGCGGGGATATCCGACCCAACGAAGCCTGCATCAGAGGTTGCTCCAACGATGATCGGAGGCTCCTGGCGCGCGACCACGATCGTGTCGAGCTCACTCACGCTGATGCACACCAGTGCGAAGGCACCCTGGAGCCGCGCGACCACCTCGACAACTGCCTCGAGCAGAGAGACGCCGGGCGTCATCACCGATTCGAGGAGGTGCGCGACCACCTCTGTGTCGGTGTCCGAGCGGAAGGCGTGCCCTTCCTCGGTCAGGGCACTGCGAAGAAGGTCGTGGTTCTCGACGATCCCGTTATGAACCACGGCGACGGTGCCGGTGCAATCCAGATGTGGATGCGCATTCCGGTCGGTAGGACGTCCATGCGTAGCCCAGCGCGTATGGCCGATCCCCAGATGGCCTTCGAACTCGTGGCCCGAAAGCGCATCCCGCAGCTCTTGCAGCCGGCCCGCCCGCCGAACCACATCTATATGTCCGTCCTCGACGATCGCCACGCCGGCCGAGTCATAACCCCGGTACTCGAGCCTCTCCATCCCCTCTAACAGAATGGGGAGCGCGGCTTCCTCTCCCACGTATCCAACGATCCCGCACATAGGCGCGCCTCCTCGCGGCTAGATGGCCGGGCGCGCACCCGCGCGTCCGGTGCTGCGAGAGGGCCACCCCGAAGCCGGTTTGTGTCCCAGGATCGCTCCCGAGGTTTGTCGGCACCGTTACGACCGTGGCCGGCCGAGGGTCACCCGCCGAATGGAACGCCCGTTTGAAATGCGGCGTTCTCCGAGATCCCCTTCCTCGTCGACTCCCGCCTCCTACGGGAGCCCAGGCGCTAGATCCGTGTGTTGCTTCCTCTCGTGCGAGAGCTTAGCCCTGTGGGGCACCAGCCGGCGGTTCGCAGGCCGCTCTAGCCACCTATGGGGCTGCTCTAGCCGCCTATAGGCCCTCCGGCGCGGCACCGAGCTGGTCCCTCACGAGTGTGGCGAGGGACTCCGCGGCGCGGCGCGCGGTCGACTCGTCACGGGCTTCGACCATCACCCTCACCAACGCTTCGGTCCCCGACGCGCGCACGAGCACCCGGCCGTCGCGCCCGAGCTCCTCTTGAAGGATCGTGACCCGCTCCCAGAGTGGAGCCGCGGACTCCAACGGATCCTTGGAGGTCACTGGAACGTTGATCAACACTTGGGGATACGGCTCGAAGAGATGCGCACATTGGGAAGCGGGCTGTCCCACCACCAAGCTTGCAAGCTGTAGTCCCGCCAGGATCCCGTCACCCGTTCTGGCATGGGCGCCGAAGATGATGTGCCCAGACTGCTCGCCGCCCAAGACGGCACCTGCTTCGAGCATGCCTTCGCTTACGAACCGGTCTCCGACCGGAACGGTCACCACCTCGATACCGCGATCGGCGAGCGCATGTTGGAGGCCGAGGTTCGCCATCACAGTGGAGACCACCACATTGTGCGCGAGCTCGCCCACTTCGGACATGCGAACTGCGGCAAGAGCAAGGATGGCGTCCCCGTCGATGACCCCGCCCCGCTCGTCAACGGCCAGCACACGGTCGGCGTCACCATCGAAGGCGACACCGAGATGCGCACCTTCGTCGAGGACGCTTCGAGTCAGCGGGTCAAGATAGGTCGATCCGCATCCGACATTGATGCGGCTGCCGTCGGGGACGGCGTTGATAGCGATCACGTCAGCGCCTGCAGCCCGAAACGCCCGGGGGCCCACATCCCACGCGGCACCGTAGGCACAGTCCATCACCACCCGCAAGCCGTTCAGAGGACGGCGGATCGAGCCTACGAGATGCTCGACGTAGCGATCCGCGGCGTCCACGATGAACTCGGCCTGCCCTACTTCCGTGCCCATGGGAATCACCTCGGGTCGAGCCTCCATCGCGGTCTCGATCTCGGTTTCCAGATCGGTTCCGATCTTGCTTCCCTCGGCAGAGAAGAACTTGATCCCGTTGTCCTCAACCGGGTTATGGGATGCAGACACCATCCCGCCGGCC
Source organism: Actinomycetota bacterium (assembly GCA_034667545.1). Classification (GTDB taxonomy): domain Bacteria; phylum Actinomycetota; class CADDZG01; order CADDZG01; family WHSQ01; genus DATAPE01. Next base: position 6,491 of record JAXDJR010000056.1, on the reverse strand, counting down.
GTGGCACCTTCCTCGAGGGTCAGGAAGGACACCGCAGGCGTGGGAACCACGCCAGCCAGCGCAACATCCAGGCCCGCAGAGCACAGCCCGGCCGTCAGCGCCGCCTCCAGCATCGGACCCGAGACGCGTGTGTCCCGGCCCAGGACGATGCGACCGGACCGGCCCAACACGACTCCTGCCGCGCGCCCAAGTGTGAGCGCGAGGTCAGGAGTGAGATCTAGATTGGCTCTGCCCCTCACACCGTCGGTACCGAAGAGACGCGTCATTAGGTCATCTTGCCAAAGCCTGCATCCGCCGGGCCAGTCGTTATAGAAAGACACCCATGCCGCACCTGGAAAACGTCGACGTCCATGCTCTCGCGCCACAACGTTTCCGGGAAGTGATACCCGCCGATCGTTACGACAAGTTCGCCGAAGCCTTCGCCCGGGCCCACACGTTGCTCGAGGGCCGAGTTGTGTGGAATGTCAACTCGACGGCCAAGGGTGGCGGCGTCGCTGAGATGCTCCAGTCGCTGCTTGCCTATGCAAAGGGTGCGGGGGTCGACGCGCGGTGGGTTGTGATCGAAGGAGACCCGGACTTCTTCAGCATCACCAAACGCATCCACAATCACCTTCACGGTGCCGGTGGGGACAAAGGAGAGCTCGGGGACCGGGAGCACTCCGCCTACGAACACACGCTCGAGGCTAACGGGACGGCCCTCCTGGAGGAGGTCAAGTCAGGAGACGTTGTCCTCCTCCATGACCCGCAGACGGCGGGATTGACGCGCGTCTTGAAAGAGGCGGGCGCGGTCGTGATCTGGCGGTGTCATGTCGGTCTCGACATGCCCAACGAGCTCGCCCGGGGGGCATGGCGTTTCCTCACCCCCTACATCACCGAAGCTGACGCGTATGTCTTTTCGAGGGAGGCCTTTCAATGGGAAGGCCTGCAGGAGAACAAGATGAACATCATCCCGCCCTCCATCGACGCGTTCGCTCCGAAGAACCAGGAGATGAACCGGGCCACCGTCGATGCCATCCTCACTGCCACCGAGCTGATAGAGGGTGATAGATCTGCCCGTCCGACCTTCCAAAAAGTGGACGGCAGCGAAGGAACAGTCTCCCGGAAGACGCAACTGTTCGACCTCCCACCGCTTCAAGCCGGCGCGCGCGTTGTGACGCAGGTTTCCCGGTGGGATCGATTGAAGGATCCCCTCGGCGTGATGCACGGATTCGCGAAACATGTACCGGCTTCCAGCGAGGCCCATCTGATACTTGCGGGACCCTCCGTCGAGGCGGTAGCCGATGACCCCGAAGGTGCCGAGGTGCTTGCCGAAACCCATTCCGCTTGGCAGCAGCTGCCCGCTGCAAGTCGCGAGAGGATCCACCTCGTCTGCCTCCCCATGGAAGACGGCGCCGAGAATGCCGCGATCGTCAACGCCCTGCAGCGCAGGGCCGAGATCGTGGTGCAGAAGAGCATCGCCGAGGGGTTCGGACTAACAGTTGCTGAGGCGATGTGGAAGGGAAGGCCCGTCGTGGCATCCCGCATCGGCGGCATCCAGGACCAGATCGAAGACGGTGTCACCGGTTCCTTAATCGAAGATCCCCACGATCTGGCGGAGTACGGCGCAGCCCTCGTCGGTCTTCTCGAAGATCAGTCAGGCGCGGCAACGATGGGCAAGGCCGCACAGGAGCGCGTGCGCGACGCGTTCCTCGGCCCCCGTCACCTCATGCAGTACATCGATCTCATCGGGAAGCTGATCGCTGGAGAGCAGCAGCAGCAGTAGCCATCGCCTCGCCCACCGGATCGGTACTTCCAGCGCGCCCGGCCGCAAGGCCCACCAGGAACGTAGTTACCGGAGCCGCCCGCCTCTCCACCTGATGGGCCGAGTCACGCGCAAGGTCGAGCAGCGCATCTACATCGACGTCGTCCTCGATACCCAGCGCATCGCATAGCTCGTCCACCCACTTGTCGAAACCGACCATCACTTCCTCCTCGTCATCCCGGCTGCTTCGATTGCCTCCCACGTGTCGCAATCCATAGCAGCTTGACCGAGCTCGATCTCCGCCAGCGCGAGTCCGGCGGTCAGATCGCGGAACGAGGCTCCGTGCACGAGGGGCAGTCGCGTCATGGCGCCGTCGAGCGCGCTCCTTCGATAGGCCGCGAGGAGGGGCTGGGTAAAGCCCTCGCTATCGACGGCGACGGCGCCGTCCTCTGAAGCCGAAGCCACCAGCCTCGCCACATCGGCCCTGGTTGCCAGTGGGTGATCCACGGCGAGCACCACGACCAGCTCCGCGCCCCCCGGCGCAAGTCCGGCCGCTAGGGCCGCCACCGGCCCCCCTCCCGGCGGATCTTCCTGCACCCAGCTCACCGGGACCGAGAGGCAAACCTCGCGGTGCGGGCCCACCACGATGACGCGACCGGCATCCGTTACCGCGTCGACAGCGCGTTCTAACAGGGTGGTTCCATCGAGCAGCACCAGAGCCTTGTCGGTCCCGCCGAGACGCTCGCTGTGGCCGCCAGCAAGGATCACCGCGTCGAATGCCACGATCCGACCCTAGCTTCCGGGTCCCCTACTCTGTCGCGCGTGCCCCCTTCGGACCTCCTCGTTCGTGCTTGCCGCGGAGAGACGACTCCCCACGTCCCGGTGTGGTTCATGCGCCAAGCCGGACGCAGCTTGCCCGAGTACCGCGCTTTGAGAGAGCGCTTCGGGATGCTCGAGATGTGCCGAACTCCGGAACTTGCGGCCGAGGTAACGCTGCAACCGGTCCGTCGCCTTGGGGTCGACGCGGCCGTTCTGTTCAGCGACATCGTCGTTCCGCTGCAAGCGATGGGCGTCGATCTAGAGATCCGTGCGGGCGTGGGTCCCACGATCGCAGAGCCGATCCGCAGCGCCGCCGGCGTCGACAAGCTGTTGCCGTTGGAGCCTGCGGAGGGGGTTCCCTACGTTCTGGACGCTATCAGGATGCTCACGGCCGAGCTCGAAGTGCCGCTGATCGGCTTCGCCGGTGCTCCCTTCACCCTTGCGTGCTACCTCATCGACGGAGGTCCATCCAAAACTCACGCTCGTACGAAGTCGTTCATGTATTCAGAGCCGGAGACCTGGGACCGCTTGATGGACATCCTTGCCAGATCGATCGCTGCATATCTGCGGGCACAAGTTGCCGCCGGTGCATCTGCAGTACAGCTATTCGACAGTTGGGTTGGTGCGCTGGATCGGCGCGATTACCGCCGCTATGCGATGCCCGCATCACGGAAGATCCTCGAAGGGTTGGCCGACCTGGGCGCCCCGCGCATCCATTTCGGCGTGGGATCGGGGGAACTGCTGGATCTGATGACAGACGCGGGAGCAGATGTGATCGGAATCGATTGGACCGTTCCGTTGGATGTGGCGCGCGCCCGGGTACAGCAGCCGGTAGCCGTCCAAGGGAACCTCGATCCAGCAGTGTGTCTTGCCCCCTGGAACGTCGTGAGTGATCGGGCCATAGACATCCTCGAACGCGGAGGCGGTCGCGGGCACGTTTTCAATCTCGGCCACGGTGTGCTGCCGGAGACAGATCCCGACGTCCTCGCCCGCGTGGTGGACCTCGTTCACGAATGGAAGCCGGCATGACGCGCGATGCCGTGCTGGTCATGGCCTACGGCACTCCCCGCGACCTGTCCGAGGTCGAGGCTTACTACACCGACATCAGGCACGGCCGGCCGCCGGCGCCGGAGCAGCTCGAAGAGCTCACTGCCCGTTATCGAGCCATCGGTGGGCAGTCGCCGCTACTCGCCATCACTACTGCCCAAGCCGAGGGCATCCGAGACCGGCTCAACGGGATACCGGTGTACATAGGTCAGAAACACGCCGCCCCCCGCATCTCCGACGCGGTAACGCGGATGAAAGCCGACGGGGTCGAACATGCAGTGGGTTTGGTGCTGGCGCCGCACTTCTCCTCCATGAGCGTGGGCGATTACGAACGGCGCGTCCGTGCGGCAACTGCGTCGACAGGATGGACCGGCACCCTCGAGATGGTGCCGAGCTGGCACCTCGAGCCCGGCTATCTCGAGTTCCTTTCGGGGGCCCTTCGAGCCGCTAGGGAGCAACTGCCGCGGGACGCGCGCCGGGAAAGCGTCGTGCTATTCACAGCCCATAGCCTGCCGGAGCGGATCCTCGAATCAGGGGACCCCTACCCCGATCAATTACGAGAGACCGCGGCTGCGGTGGCTGCGCAAGCAAACATCGAGGTGTGGGAGACCGCGTGGCAGAGCGCGGGCCGCACGCCAGATCCGTGGATCGGCCCGGACATCCTGGAGGTCCTCCCCCGACTCAAGGAACAAGGTGCCCCGGCAGTGGTCATCTGTCCCTGCGGATTCGTGGCCGACCATCTCGAAGTCCTCTATGACGTCGATATCGAAGCTCGAAATCTGGCGGGCGAGCTGGAGCTGCCTTTCGCACGCACGCGCTCTCCCAACGACGATCCTGCATTCCTCGATGCCCTGGCCTCGATCGCCAAGCGAGCCTCAACTAACTAGATGAGCGCGGTGGTCGTGATCGGCGGTGGCATCACCGGCCTCGCGGCTGCCCATGCACTCGTAACCCAGCGAACGGGCGTGGAGGTGACGCTGCTGGAGCGTGCGCCCCGCGTCGGCGGAAAGATCTTGACCGAGCGACACGACGGCATCACCTATGAAGCCGGACCCGATGCATTTGTCGCTCGGGATCCTGCGATCATGCAGCTTTGCACCGACCTCGAGCTTCGTGATTCCCTTATCCCTCCCAGCGTCTTCGGCGCTCACATCTGGAGCGGCGGAAAGATGAAAGCGCTGCCTCCCGACTGGTCGTTCGGGCTGCCCACCGGCGCCGCCTCTCTCCTCGGCAGCGACTTGTTGCCGGTCGCCAGCAGGCTCCGAGCGCTATGGGACCTGATCTTGCCCGGCAAGCTCCAGGGTGAAGACATCTCGGTAGGCGACCTGGTACGGCGGCGTGTCGGCGGCCAGCTGCTCGAGCGCGTCGTCGACCCGCTGCTTGCGGGAAGCCGGGCGGGGAACGCCGATGACATCAGCGTGGGGGCCGCGATGCCGCAACTGGATGCGATCGCCCGCAGCTCTTCGAGCCTCATCCGCGGCCTCGGCGGTGCGCGCAAGGACAGCACGCTTCCTGAAGGTCCACCTCCCTTCCTGGGCATCCCCGGGGGGATGCAGCACTTGGTGGACGCGTTGGCCGGCTCGTTGACTGGGGCCACGGTGCGGACGGGGGCAGGGGCCGCAAGTATCGAACCGTCGCCCACCTCGGGTTATTCGGTCCATCTCGAGGATGGCGCCAGGGTGAGAGCGCAGGGAGTGATCATCGCGACACCCGCCTATGCGGCGGCAGCGCTCCTCGAGTCCCTGGATCCCGAGGCAGCACGACAGCTCTATCGCATCCAGTACGCGTCCTCGGCGGTGGCGGTGCTCGTTTACCCGGGCAGCAACGACAAGGTCCCCCCTACGGGGAGTGGGTTCCTGGTTCCCAGCCGCGATCACAAGGTGCTGTCGGCCTGCACCTGGTACTCGAAGAAATGGCCGGCGGCCGCGGCCGCAGCAGGGCGCCTCGTGTTGAGGTGCTTCGTCGGCCGCTCCGGGCGGGACGCATCGCTGGCTCTTGACGACGGCAATCTCATCAGTCTTATCGACGGCGAGATCAAAGAGGCGCTTGGGATCACAGAGAAGCTGGAGGGCTGGAAGCTCTACCGCTGGGACAGAGGACTTCCGCACTACCGCGTCGGTCACCGCCAGCTGGTCGAGAAGGTCGACGCGGCCCTCGCGGCGCACCGGGGCATCGCAGTAGCGGGGGCCGGATACCGCGGCTCGGGGCTTCCCGACTGCGTTCGCCAAGGCCAAGAGGCGGCACTACGCATCGTCGATCTCCTAGCCGATGCAGACGGTTAGTCTCGGCTCATGACAGACCGGATCGTTGTGGCGAGTTACCCGATCTTCCGCGCGACGCCCGAGCGCATCTCCGATTCCGACCGGGACGTCGCCGTCAAAGAGGCGGAATCTCTCTTCGATGAGTGGAGCGACCGCGTCAAGGTGCGCGGCGTTTATTCGACCGCCAGTTTCAGCGCAACCGAGGATCTGGCGTTTTGGTGGGTTGCCGATTCGATCGACGACATCCAGGATCTATCGGTAGCCTTTCGCCGCACTCAGCTCGGACGCTCGCTGCAGCCAACCCACTCGTTTCTCGGTATCGTGCGCCCCGCAGAGTTCGCCAAGGACCATCTCCCCGCATTCGTCAAGGGCGAGCCCCCGAAGAAGTACTTTACCGTCTACCCCTACGTACGAACGCCCGAGTGGTACTTGCTCGATCCCAAGGAACGCGGCGATCTGCTGCGCGTTCACGGGGAGGCGGGGCGTGAGTATCCAGATGTACTTGCGAATACCACCAGCGCGTTCGGGCTCGGTGATTACGAATGGATCCTCGCATTCGAAGCCGATTCCGTGGACCGCCTTGTGGATCTGATACGCCGTCTGAGAGCTACCGAGGCCCGGCG
>JAXDJR010000055.1:0-14757 GCA_034667545.1 Actinomycetota bacterium | reverse complement strand
CTTTAGTCAGTAGCTCAAGAGCACCGGCCTCCACTTCGCCGCCAGCGGTGATCTCGGCGAAAACCCATGTCCTGGGCATCAGCTTTTCGGGCGACGTCGGGGTTGCGGGGCAAACACGATCAGATCACTTTCGCTTCGGCCAAGAACTCGCTTATGCGCTGCCCAGCGGTTCCGTCGTCCTGCACGACTTCACCGGCCTTGCGTTCTTCCGCGGGAACCAGATCGACCACCGATTGCATACGCGCCACGTCGTCGTTGCTGAGGCCGAGATCGGACAACGACAGTTGCTCGACCGGCTTCTTCTTCGCCGACATGATGCCCTTGAAGGACGCATAACGTGGTTCGTTCACGCCGGCGGTGACCGTGATCAGAACTGGAAACTGGCTCTCGACGACGTGATAACCGTTCGCAGTCTGGCGCTGCACAGTGATCGAGCCGTCGCCGGCCTCCAGATGTTTGGCGAACGTGACCTGCGGGATGCCCAGGAACTCCGCGAGCGTCGACGGCATCGTACCGGTGTAACCGTCCGTTGATTCCACCCCCGCGATCACGATGTCGAAGGGCTGACGCGCGATCGCTGCGGCAAGCACCCTCGCGGTCACGAGCGCGTCGGCTTCCTCCAACGCGTCATCAGTGATCAGGACACCCTTGTCGGCCCCCATCGAGAGGCCTTTCCTGATCGCTTCGGTAGCAGTGGCTGGACCCATCGATACGAGGATCACTTCGCCCTCGTGCGCCTCCTTCAACTGGAGGCCGGCCTCGACGCCGAACTCGTCACCGGGGTCCAGAACGCCCTGGACGCCCTCACGCTTGAGGCGGTGGCCATCGAGTTGAGGAGGAAGGTTCGGGTCCGGGATGTGCTTCACGCAGACCACGATGTTCACAAAGGTTCCTCCCACAGGGGCGCAACGGCCTGCGAGCGCAGGCGGCGTCAGGATAGCAGCGGGCAGCCTGTGTCCTGGACCGGCTAATGCCCGGTGAACGTCGCTTTGCCCGGGCCTTCCTCGATGAACGACTTCATGCCGGCCTTCTGATCCTCGGAGGCGAACAGCGCCGAGAAGGCTCGGCGTTCGAGCAGCAATCCGCCATCCATATCTTTCTGCAGCCCTTCGTCGATGGCCTTCTTCGCCGCTCTTAAAGCGAGGGGCGGACCCGCCGCATACCGTTGCGCCAGTTCCTGCGCAGCAGCGATCACTTCGGCAGATGGGACCACGCGGTCCACAAGGCCGATGGCAAGCGCTTCGTCCGCTAAGACCATCCGTCCGGAGAACACGAGCTCCTTGGCCCGTGCCACTCCGACCAATCGAGGAAGCCTTTGGGTCCCGCCGGCCCCCGGGATCACCCCCAGCAGGATCTCGGGCTGGCCCAGCCGGGAATCCGCGGCGCATACGCGGAAGTCGCACGCCAGCGCGAGCTCGCAACCACCTCCGAGCGCGTAGCCGTTGATAGCCGCGATGGTGACTTTAGGCAACTCAGCCAGCTGGGTGAAAACGCCCTGGAAGCTCTCGATGTACACCTCGATCGACTTCTCATCCAATCCCGCCATCTCTTTGACGTCTGCGCCGGCGGCGAACACCTTTTGGCCTCCCCACACCACGACCGCTCGCACCCTTTCGTCGCCTGCTGCTTCGGCCACCGCATCGCCGATCTCGCGCGAGACCTGTGCGTTCAGAGCGTTCACCGGGGGCCGCGCGAGGCGGACGGTGCCGACGCCGTCAGCGGCAACCTCTAGCGTCACGAATTCAGCCATGGTCTCTCCTCGTCTATACGGTGCCGTGGTCTTCGACTCACGCTAAAGGTAACTGGGCTCGGCAGAGACGCGCCTACGATTGATGGATGGCCGAATCTTTCGAGTTGCGACTGCGCGCCGCGTTGAACGAGCGCGAGCCGAAGCTCTGGAACGAAGCCGGTGCACGGGATGCAGCGGTTTTGATCCCGGTCGTCGGCTCGCCCGAGCCGACCCTCATCTTTACGGTGCGCACCGACACTCTGTCCAGTCACAAGGGTCAGATCTCCTTCCCCGGGGGCTCTATCGATCCTGAGGATGCCTCCGCCGACGCTGCCGCACTGCGTGAAGCGCAGGAGGAGTTGGGCATCGATTCTCGCGTCGTTCGGATCTTGGGGCGGCTCGACAGCGTACCGACGTTTGTCAGTGGATACGTCATCCACCCGTTCGTGGGATGGATGGACCACATCCCGCTGCTTGTACCGAACTCGGCAGAAGTGGCTTCGGTCATCCAGGTGCCGCTGGCCGATCTGGGCGACGACATCCGAGCCGAGCCCGGCGCCGCTCACGGGGGCCGGACCTATCCCACCGAAGCATGGGTGTGGAAGAACAACGTTATCTGGGGTGCGACCGCACGCATCATCCGTCTCTTCCTCGAGCGCTTAGCGTCCGCCGGCTTGGCAGCCGCACCCGCAAGCGCGGCTTCGTGGCCGCCAGACCCGGTCCCTGAGCGGGCGATAACTCGAACGCGCTCAGGATGATTGCGATCGCCGTCACTCCGCGGCCATCCCCGAGTCTGTTGAGGGCTCCTCCAGCCGACGGCTTACAGGTGGCAGGCGCGCTGCTTGCGATCGCATTCGCGCTGGCGGCCGCCGTGCTCGGATACAGAATCATCCGGGGGGGCCGGGGACTGTGACGGGGAGGAGTTAGAACATCGGGGGCTCTTGGTATACCCCCCACTCCCCTTTGAGCGTCTCGACCATCTCGCCGAGTGTTACGTACGCTTCGGCGGCTTCGACGAGCACCGGGATCGAATTGACATCGTCGTCGTGCGCCATGGCTCTCAGAGACCGGATGGCGTCTTCGACCCGAGCCGTGTCCCTCTCGGCCCGTACTTCGGCTACAGCCTTCTTCTGGCGCTCCTCGACGTCGGGGCCGATAGAAAGCAGCTCCGGGGTCTGCTGCACGGAGTGTGTAAAGCGGTTGACGCCCACGATCACCTTCCGGCCCTGCTCGAGCTGCTTCTGATAGCGGAACGCGGCGTCGGCGATCTCCTTCTGGAAATAGCCGTCCTCGATCCCCCGCAGCATGCCGTCGAGGATCGACCCCTCCCCCATCTCGTCGATCTTGGCGAAGTAGGCCTCGGCCGCCTGCTCCGTTCGCGTCGTGAGCTCTTCGACAAACCACGACCCGCCCAAGGGATCGATGACATTGGTGACGCCGGTTTCGTAAGCGAGGATCTGCTGGGTGCGCAGGGCGATCTCGACAGCCTCATCGGTAGGCAGCGCCAAGACTTCATCGAGAGAGTTGGTGTGAAGCGATTGCGTTCCACCGAGCACCGCGGCGAGAGCTTCGGTAGTCGTCCGGACGACGTTGTTGTAGGGCTGCTGCCCGGTCAGGGATACCCCCGCAGTCTGGGTGTGGAACTTCAGCTTCCAGGACCCCTCTTCCTTGGCTCCGTAACGCTCTTTCATCCACCGAGCCCAGATCTTGCGAGCAGCGCGGAACTTTGCGATCTCTTCGAAGAAATCGACATGCGAGTTGAAAAAGAATGACAACTCTGGTGCGAAATCATCGACTTCGAGACCATGTCGCATGCCTAGCTCCACGTGCGCGAAGCCTGAAGCGACAGTGAAAGCGAGTTCCTGCACCGCGGTTGAGCCGGCTTCTCTGATGTGATACCCGGAGATCGAAAGTGGGTGGTACTTGGGCACACTGGTGACGCAAAAGCGCATCATGTCCGCGGTCAGGCGCAGGTGCGGTCCCGGTGGAAACAACCATTCCTTCTGGGCGATGTATTCCTTGAGGATGTCGGTCTGACATGTTCCGCCCAGCTTCGATACGTCGGCCCCCTGCTTCTTTGCGGCAGCGACGTACATCGCGAAGAGCATCGGCGCGGGTCCCGAGATCGTCATCGAGGTCGTGATGGCGGACAGATCGATATCGCGAAAGAGGATCTCCATATCAGCGAGCGAGTCGATGGCGACGCCGCACCGTCCGACCTCTCCCTCCCCCAAAGCATCGTCGGAGTCGCGACCCATCAAAGTAGGCATGTCGAAGGCCACCGACAGACCCGTCTGACCGTGATCGAGTAGGAATCGATAGCGCTCGTTCGTCTGTTCGGCATTGCCAAAGCCCGCGAACTGGCGCATCGTCCATAGCCGTCCCCGGTAACCGCTGGGATAGATGCCGCGGGTGAACGGGTAGTGCCCGGGGAGGCCTATATCGGCATCGACCTCACCGGGACCGTAGACGGTGTCTAGGGGTTCGCCGGACAGAGTGTCGAAATCGACATCGTCGCGCAGTGGCGCGCCTTGCCCAGCGGGCGACTCGGTGGGGAATTCTTCGGCCATCGCCTTTGAGTTTACCCAGGCGAGTGCGGCTAAACGCACCTGGCGCTGGTATGGCCGCGTGCCACTCAGCTAGCTTGCAACGCTTCGATCAACCGGTCGGCCGCGCGGTAGGGGTCGAGCCGGCGTGCGACCACATCGTCGGTGAGCTCGTCGAGCAATCCGCCGACGTGGCTTTCTACACGCTCACGCATACGCTCGGCAACTATGTCGCGGATCTCCCGCTCGATGCGGCGCCTGCGTCTCTTGACGAGCAGCCCATTTTCCTCCTGGTAGGTGCGGTGCGAAACGATCGCATCCCACAACTCCTTGATACCGGTGTCCTGGGTTGCGATCGTTTCGACGATTTGCGGCGTCCACGAAAGCTCCGACATGGCGAGCATCTGTCTCAGCTCCCGAACCGCGTCCCGAGTACCCGGACGGTCAGCCTTGTTGATCACGAAGATGTCGGCGATCTCCATCAGCCCCGCCTTCGCAGCTTGCACCGCGTCTCCCCAGCCCGGGTTGAGAACGACCACTGTTGTGTCGCACGCGTCTGTGATCTCAACTTCCGCTTGGCCTACGCCTACGGTTTCGATGATCACGATGTCCTTACCAGCCGCCTCCAAAACGCGGGCTGCCTCAGGAGTAGCCAACGAAAGACCCCCCAGATGGCCCCGCGTTGCCATCGACCGGATGAAGACAGCGGCATCGGTGGCGTGACTCTGCATCCGGACGCGATCGCCAAGCAAAGCACCACCCGAGAAAGGGCTCGTCGGGTCGATGGCGAGCACGCCCACCTGATGTCCGGCGCGTCTGGCTTCGGCGACAACGCGCTCGGTGAGCGTTGACTTGCCTGCACCCGGCGCTCCGGTGATGCCGATCGAATAGCCCGAGCCTGTGTGCCCGTAGAGGGTCCTCATCACAGCCGGAAGCGCGGCGCCACCGTCTTCCACCAAGGAGATCAGCCGAGCGATCGCACCCCGCTCGCCACCAAGGGCGCTTTCGATCAGGGCTTCGTGATCCAAGGGTCACGCCTCTACGGCGATGACCTCGTTGATCCCTGGGACGTTGTCTTTCAGGATCCGTTCTACGCCCTGCTTCAACGTCACCGGCGAGATCGGGCAACTTTCGCACGTCCCGAAGAGCTGGACCGTCACGGTACCCCCGTCGATCCTCGCCAACCTCACATCGCCGCCGTCGAGCTGGATCGCGGGCCGGATGAGCTCCAGGGCTTCGCGTACTTGATCTTCCAAGGTGAGGGAGGGGGTCATGACCACCAGTCTACGAGAGGGCCTTAGGCCCCGAAGGTCAATCGCCGTGGTCGTGGAGGGAGATATCCGCCCCCAGGCGGGCCAGCTTGGCGACGAAATCCTCATATCCGCGCGCTATATGACCCCTGTCATGCACTTCGGTCCGGCCCTCCGCGCAAAGCCCTCCCAGGACCAGTGCGGCCCCCGCCCTGATGTCGGTCGAATGAACTGGGGCTCCGGACAGCCGTTCGGCTCCCCGGATCACTGCGTGATGCCCTTCCACCCGGATCTGCGAGCCCATCCGATTCAGCTCGTCGACGAAAAGAAAGCGCGCTTCGAACACGTTCTCGGTCAAGATGGACGACCCCGTCGCCTGCGCCAGCAGCACCATGATCGAGGGCTGCAGATCGGTGGGGAAACCCGGATACGGGAGCGTCACCAGATTGAGAGCCTCAGGTCGTCGCGACATGGCGATGCGCACCTCATCTGAACTCCGGCGCACCTCGGCCCCCGCGTCGGCCAGCTTCTGCAGCACGAGTTCGAGATGGTCGGAACGAAGGTTGGTGAGCCGGACGTCTCCACGTGTCGCCGCGGCCCCTATGGCGAAGGTGCCGGCTTCGATCCGGTCGGGGATGATCTCGTGGGCCACGGGAGCGAGCTCGTCCACCCCCTCGACTGTGACCGTAGGGGTTCCAGCCCCCGAGATGCGCCCGCCTGATGCGTTGAGGAACATTGCCAGGTCCTGGATCTCGGGTTCGCGCGCGGCGTTGTCGACAACGGTTGTGCCTTCCGCGGTCACCGCGCTCATCAATAGGTTCTCGGTGGCTCCGACGGAGGGAAACTCGAGCAAGATGCGGCTCCCTCTCAACCGCTCGGCTCGGCCTTCGATGTAGCCGTGTTCGACGGTGAACTTGGCACCCATCTTCTCCAAACCTTGAAGGTGAAGGTCGACAGGGCGAGAGCCGATGGCGTCCCCTCCGGGCATCGCCACGCGCACTTCACCCCGCCGCGCCAGAAGGGGGCCGAGCACTTGGATCGAGGCTCGCATCTTCCTGACGAGCTCGTACGGGGTTTCGTTGGCCAGCTCACCGCTCGCATCGATCGTGAGGCTGTCGCCTTCAAAGGACACGGATGCGCCCAACCGCTCCAGCACTTCGGCCATCAGCCAGACATCGGTGATGTTGGGGACCCTGCGCAACTTGACCTCGCCCGAGACCATCAACGACGCGGCCATGATCTTCAGGGCGGAGTTCTTGGCGCCGCTGATTGCGACCTCTCCCGTCAAGGGGGAGGGGCCGTTGACAACGTAGGTCTTCATCGGGCGCATCCTATGAAGACCTTCATGATGGGGGCTCGCATAGACGAAGGGCGGCCCGCTTGGAGCAGACCGCCCTTCGGCAACGCTATGGCTCTAGGCCGTGCTGGTGGATCCCCTGGCCCGCCCGCCCTTGCGGCCGGCTCTGGCCCGCGCCGTCGACTTCTTGCGGGTGCTTGTGGATTTCTTACGACCGGTGGTCTTGCGTGCTGTGGCCCGCCCGCCCTTGCGGCCGGCGGCGACCACCGACGGGGTTCTCCGCGTCGTCTTCTTGCGCCCAGTGGTCTTGCGCGCTGTCGACTTCTTCCGGGTGCCGGTGGGCTTGCGGGTTGTCGACTTCTTCCGACCGGTGGTCTTGCGTGCGGTGGCCCGCCCGCCCTTGCGGCCGGCGGCGACCACCGACGGGGCTCTCCGCGTCGTCTTCTTGCGTCCCGTGGTCTTGCGCGCTGTCGACTTCTTCCGGGTACCGGTGGATTTACGCGTTGTCGACTTCTTGCGTCCCGTGGTCTTGCGTGCTGTGGCCCGCCCGCCCTTGCGGCCGGCTGCTGCTCGGGCAGTCGACTTCTTCCGGGTACCGGTGGACTTGCGTGTTGTCGACTTCCTTCGGGTGCCCGTCGTCTTGCTGGACGCGGTCTTGCGCGCCGTGCTCTTCCTTCCAGTCGCCTTCTTGCGGGAAGACGAGGATTTCCGGCTCGCCGTCGACTTCCGCGGGGTTGAGGAGGCCGTCTTGCGAGTGGTCTTGCGCGTAGCGCTCTTGCGGCGGACGGGGCTCCGAGTGGTCAGGCCCGAGTCGCCGCCGAACACGTCGGACGCTGTACCGGCCGCACCAGTGTCTATGGTGCGAGTGGTCGGAGCGAAGCCTTCCTCAGAGCCGGATACAACGACTTCCCCGCCAAGCACATCACCACCCATAGGTCGATCGCGGGTCGGATCGATCGATCCAGTGTCGTCGGTCATGACTCCCCTTTCGGTTGAGTTCGTCTCCCCTACACAGATGCGCTTCCCTTTATAGCTACAAACAAACAATCTTTCAACGAAACATTCAATGATTGACGGTCTCGGAAGAAGGGAAACAACGCTTCATGACAAGACAAAAGTTGCTAAACATCTACCTTGCCGACCACCTTGCTGGGGCTGTCGTCGGACAGGAGTTGGCGAAACGCTGCCTGTCCAGCAACACCGGTAGCGAGTTAGGCAGCTTCTTGACTTCGTTCCTTGAAGAGTTGGATGAGGATCGCAGCACATTGGAGAGGGTGATCGATACGGTCGGCGGCCAGCCGGACCGGCTGAAGTTGAGGGCCGCGTGGCTGTCGGAAAAGGCCGGGCGGTTGAAGCTCAATGGCCAGCTGCGAGGCTATTCCGACCTCAGCCGTGTCGTCGAACTAGAGGGACTGTCGATCGGGGTTCATGGCAAGGCCTCGATGTGGGCCGCGCTCAAATCCGTTGCCGAGAACGACTCGCGGCTGGAAAGCTTCGACTTCGACGCCTTGGAGAGTCGCGCCCGGCGCCAGCAGGAGCAACTCGAGGTGCACCGGCGCGCCGCTGTGGTAGTCGCGTTCGAAGGAAGGGACACTCCGGCCGGCCGCTAAGGCCACTCATCGAAGATCTCAAGGCGCGCCTCGATCAACCAGAGATTCCTTCTCAGACATTCGGGACAGAGTGCCACGGTGCTGTTCTTCCGACCCGGCAGCTCTTGCCATCCGAGCGGCGCCATGCCCCGCCGGCGAGGCGCAGAGGCCCCGCATGTCGAACAGAACACACGGTTGCGCAGCTGCGAGCGAGGCTCGTCGTTATCCGTCGTCTTCCTCGGGGCGTTTCGCATCGTTGACCCGGCGGAGAACCTCGGCGACGTCGTCGCCGATCGGTTCCGCTTCGTCTGCCAGAACGATCACGTGATAGCCCTCGCCGGACCGTGACGCCTCGAGGAACCCCCCCGGCACGAAGAAACTCTCACGGCTACCCCCAGACACCACCGTCACGCGCCATGGCACCAGCGCCGCTAGGAAAGGGATATGACCGTTCATGATCGCGAACTCACCCTCGGGTGAGCGCGCAATCACCATGTCGGCGTCTCCGTGCCATAGCTCCTCCTCTGGAGAGACAATGCTGACGTCCACTTAAGAGCTCGACCGCCCGGCGCTCACTTCGCCATCTCCTTCGCTTTGGCTTCGGCCTCTTCGATGCCGCCTACGAGGAAGAAGGCTTGCTCGGGGAGATGGTCGTACTCGCCCTCGGCAAGTGCCTTGAACGACTGGACAGTTTCTTCCAGCGGCACGTACTTGCCCGGCACGCCAGTGAACTGCTCGGCAACGAACATCGGCTGGGAGAGGAACCTCTGGATCTTCCGGGCGCGCTGGACGGTGATCCTGTCCTCTTCGGACAGCTCATCGATGCCCAGGATGGCGATGATGTCCTGAAGGTCTGTGTACCGCTGCAAGATCCGCTGGACGGTCAGAGCCACGCCGTAGTGCTCGTCCCCGATGTAGCGAGCATCGAGGATCCGGGAAGTCGAGTCGAGGGGGTCCACCGCCGGGAAGATGCCCAGCGCCGAGATCTGCCTCGACAGCACCGTGGTGGCGTCGAGATGTGCGAACGCGGTATGCGGGGCGGGGTCGGTGATGTCGTCGGCCGGAACGTAGATCGCCTGCAAGGAGGTGATCGACCGGCCTTTGGTAGAGGTGATCCGCTCCTGCAGCTCCCCCATCTCTTCCGACAATGTGGGCTGGTAGCCAACCGCGCTTGGCATGCGGCCGAGCAGCGTTGACACCTCAGATCCCGCTTGCACGAAGCGGAAGATGTTGTCGATGAAGAGCAGCACGTCCTGATGCTCGACATCCCGGAAGTATTCGGCCATGGTCAGCGCACTCAGAGCGACTCGCAGGCGCACGCCGGGAGGCTCGTCCATCTGTCCGTAGACCAAGGCAGTCTTGCCCAGGACGCCCGACTCTTTCATCTCGAGCCACAGGTCGTTGCCCTCACGAGTGCGCTCGCCCACGCCTGCGAACACAGAAACGCCACCGTGTTGCTCCGCGACGCGATAGATCATCTCCTGGATAACTACGGTCTTACCGACGCCTGCACCCCCGAACATCCCGATCTTTCCGCCCTGTACATAGGGCTCGAGCAGGTCAATCACCTTGATGCCGGTTTCGAACATCTCGGTCTTCGGCTCGAGGTCCTCGAACCGCGGCGGCTCTCTGTGGATCGACCACCGCTCGACGTCATCAGCAACGGTGGAATCGTCCACGGGCTCGCCGAGGACGTTGTAGACGTGGCCCAGCGTCGGAGGTCCGACGGGGACCGTGATGGGGGCTCCAGTGTTCAACACCGTCGCTCCGCGCACGAGACCGTCTGTCTGCTTCATGCAGATCGCCTTCACCACGGAGTCTCCGATGTGCTGGGAGACCTCTGCAGTGATGGTGTCGGTCTCACCTTCCACCGTGCGGTCCACCTTGAGCGCGTAGTTGATCTCGGGAAGGGCATCGGGTGGAAACTCCACCTCGATCACGGGGCCGGTGACGGTCAGGATGCGTCCCTCGCTCGTCTTTGGTTGCTCAGGGCTTTCGAGCCGTTCTTCGGTGATGGCCATGGTGCTCCCTTCCCTAGTGCCGGGACTTGTGCGTCACGATGTTGTTTCGGAGACGGACGCGGGGACCCTCGAAAAACCCGAGTCGTCCTTGTCGTCGGAAGTGGTCAGCGCTTCCGCCCCGCCGACCACTTCCATGATCTCTGTAGTGATCTCCGCCTGACGGGCCTGGTTGTACACACGTGTGAGGTCCTGGATCAGCTCGTCGGCGTTGTCTGTTGCCGCCTTCATTGCTCGGCGCCGGGCGGCGTGCTCCGACGCGCTGGCTTCGAGCATGCCCTGCAGAACTGCTGCCTCGACGTAGCGGGGCAACAGATAATCCAGGATCTCTTCGGGTTCCGGCTCGAAGACGTAGGAGGCACGGGGGCCGGAGCGTTCCTCGGTGTCGTCGCTCTCGAGCTCCTCGCTTGGGAGCGGAAGAACTTGGACCACCGTCGGTCGCTGGATCAAGGCTGACTCGAACCTCGTGTACGTCAGCCGCACTTGATCGATCTCGCCCTCTGTAAAAGCTTTCACCGCCGCCCCTGCGATCTTCCGAGCATCGGCGATGCTGGGCTGATCCGATACCCCGGTCCACGACTCCTCAAAGTCGTACCCGCGGAATCTGAAATATGACACCGCCTTCTTACCGACCAGGAAAAGCTTCGTGTCCTTGCCGTGCTCGCGCATGTCACGCTCGGCGGCCCGGATCACGTTCGAGTTGTAAGCGCCGGCCAGGCCACGGTCGGAAGTGATGACGATGTGGCCAACGGAGCGGACCTCCTCACGCTCCTTGAGCAGGGGATGGTCTACATTGGAGGCGTTCTGAGCGACCGAGCTGACCAGGCGCCGCATGGCCTCGGCGTAGGGGTGCGCTGCCCGGACGCGCTGCTGAGCTTTGATGATCCTCGAGGATGAGATGAGCTCCATCGCGCGCGTGATCTTCTGCGTCGACTGGACCGACGTGATCCTGCGCTTGATGTCTCGGAGCTGGCCTGCCACTGACTGGTCTCTCTACTCCCCGGGACCGGTTGCGCCGCTCAGGGTTTCGGTATCCGATGGGGCGGCGGCATCACTGTGGCCGGCGTCGTTGCCGTCCTTCCCATCACTTGCGGCATCGTTGCCGTCCTTGCCATCACTGGCGTCGTCGTCGTTGCCTGCAGGTTCCGCGGTCGCGCTGGGCCCGGCCCCGGCGTCGCCCGCCTCGGCAGCGGGGGCCGCAGACGGCTCCGGCACGCCCTCGCGGGCCGCAACCGTATCGACGGTGTCGATGTTCGCGGTGAAGTTCGACTTGAACTCGCCGACCGCCGACTTGAGTTGCTCGATCGTGTCGTCCTCTAATTTGCCTGAGGTACGGATCGTTTCACCGATCTCGGGATGACGTGTGCGAAGGTTCTCCAGCATGTCGCGCTCGAAGCGCTGTACTTGATCGACGGGCAGATCGTCCACGAAACCGTTCGTAGCGGCCCAGATCGACAGCACTTCTTCCTCGACCGAATAGGGCGAGTACTGCTTCTGCTTGAGGACCTCGACCAGACGGATCCCCCGATCGAGCTGCGCCTGGGACGCTTTGTCGAGGTCGGAGCCGAATTCGGCAAAAGCCTCGAGCTCCCTGAACTGCGCCAGGTCGAGCCGCAGGGTCCCGGTGACCTGCTTCATCGCTTTGGTCTGGGCGTTACCACCGACCCTGGAGACCGAGATACCCACGTTGATAGCGGGACGCACACCTGAGAAGAAGAGGTCGGATTCGAGGAAGATCTGTCCGTCGGTGATCGAGATGACGTTCGTGGGGATGTACGCCGACACGTCGCCGCCCTTGGTTTCGATGATCGGCAGCGCGGTGAGAGAGCCGCCGCCGTTCTCATCGGAGAGCTTCGCCGCCCGCTCGAGCAGACGGGAATGAAGGTAGAAGACGTCGCCGGGGTAGGCCTCGCGGCCCGGGGGCCGGCGCAGGAGAAGTGACAGTTGCCGGTAGGCGATGGCCTGCTTGCTGAGGTCGTCGTAGACGACCAGAGCGTGCTCACCGTTCTCCATCCAGTGCTGTCCCATCGCGCAGCCCGAGTAGGGGGCGAGGTACTGGAAGGGAGCAGGATCGGAGGCCGCCGAGTTGACGACCACCGTGTATTCCAGCGCGCCGTACTCGTCGAGAGCGGCGACGACCTCAGAGACGGTCGAGGCCTTCTGTCCGATGGCCACGTAGATGCACTTGACTTGCTTGTCGGTGCCCCACAGCTCGCGCTGGTTGATGATGGCGTCGATCGCGATTGCGGTCTTGCCCGTCTGGCGGTCGCCGATGATCAGCTCGCGCTGTCCCCGGCCGATCGGAGTCATGGCATCGATCGCCTTGATGCCGGTCTGCAGGGGCTCCTTCACCGGTTGGCGGGCGGTAACGCCGGGGGCCTGGATCTCGAGGGGCCGCGTCGCCGACGTCTCGATCGGTCCCTTGCCGTCGATCGGTTCGCCCAGCGCGTTAACCACCCGGCCTAGCAATCCATCGCCGACGCCGATCGAAAGGATGCGTCCCGTCTGCTTGACGGGTGCCCCCTCCTCGACATGGGAAGCCTCGCCCAGGATGATGCAGCCGATCTCGTCCTCTTCCAGGTTCATGGCGAGACCCCTGAGCCCGCCTGGGAACTCGAGCATCTCATTCGCCATGGCTCCGGGGAGCCCGGAGATACGCGCGATCCCGTCGCCGATCTCTTCGACTCGGCCTACTTCTTCGCGCTCGACGGAGGGATGGAAGTCGGTGACATAACGCTGTAGCACCGAAGAGATCTCGGCAGCATCGATGGACAGCTCTGCCTTAGCCACTACGCCCTCACCTGCTCCTTCAATTGTTGAAGACGACGCCTGACGGTGCCGTCGATAACCGTGTCGCCGATCTTTGCGTAGACCCCGCCCAGAACCGACTTGTCGACCAACGCTTTGAGCTGCACCTTCTTGCCCGTTGCCGCCGACAGCGCCGCGGCAAGCTGCGTGCGCTGGTCCTCGTCCAGCGGCATAGCGGTGCGCACTTCTGCCACCGCCGAGTCGCGCGCCTCGGCCGCGATGTCGCTGAGGTCCGCGAGGATCTCGGGCAGCTGTCGCGCGTGCCCCTGATTCACGATGAACTGGAGAAGACCGAGAGTGTGTGGTGACACCTTGTCGGACAAGAGCGCGTCGAGCACCTTGGCGCGCTGTTCTGGGGGAACAGCTTGGTCGGCAAGCGCTTGTTTGAGGTCGTAGTTCGATTCGAGCAACTTGCCGAAACGGAACAACTCATCCTCGACGTTGTCCAGCTCGCCTTCGGCCTGCAGGACCCGGAACAACGCTTCGGCGTACCCCTTGGTTAGCTCGCCTGCCGCCATCAGCTAGTCACACCTCCGCTGGGCGTTCCGCCGTTGGGACCGCCCATAGACGTGACCTGGTTGATGTAGGCGTCGACCAGCTCTCGCTGCGTCGCGCCGTCCAGCGAGCGCCCGACGACCTTTTCGGCAAGTTCGATAGACATCGCGCCGATCTGCGATTGCAGCTCCTGGATAGTTCGCTGACGTTCTTGCTGGATCTGGTCGCGGGCCCGCGCAACGATGCCCTCCGCGTCGGTCTCTGCTCTCGCTACCAGGTCCTTGCGCACCTGCTCGGCGGACTGCCTGCCCTCTTCGATGATGCGGTTGGCCTCGGAACGAGCTTCCGCCAGCTGTTTCTTGTAATCGTCGAGCAGACCCTTGGCTTCATCGCGCGCCCTCTCGGCCTCTTCATGGCTGCCCTGGATGGCTCGCTCACGCGCCTCGATCGTTTCCTTGATGCGCGGGAACGCGAACTTGATGAGAAGGAAAGCCACGACCGCGAAACAGATAGCGCCCCAGACCAGCTCGGCAGTTGCAGGGAGGATCAGGTCGATGCCCTTCTTGGGTGCGGCGAGGAGCAACAGGTGTTCCGTCATTGCTTTAGCTCCCCCCTAGATGATGAACGAAAGTACGAACCCGATAAGGGCGAGCGCCTCGATCAAAGCGAATCCGAGGAACATGGTCGTGCGAGTCGTCCCGGCGGTCTCCGGTTGCCGGGCCATGGCCTCGATAGCGCTCGAGAACACCAACCCGATACCTATGCCAGGTCCGATGGCGGCCAGCCCATAGACCAAACCGTGAGCCAACGCCTTCATCCCCGTATCGGTGATACCCGCCGCCAACGTCAATCCCGCACCACTCATCTACTCCTCCTCTGTCTGTTTTCTCGGTACTGCTGTCAGTTCTCTCATTCTTATGTTGAACGTGTCTTTGTGTTCGGCCTCACGCCGCGGCGGTTGCTGCCGCGTCGACCGGAGAATCGGGCACACCATGTTCGGACGAGACGGTCGGGTCCTCTTCTCC
>JAXDJR010000054.1:0-39718 GCA_034667545.1 Actinomycetota bacterium | reverse complement strand
CAAGCGCTGCGAAACCTTATCGAGAATGCGATCCGCCACACACCTCGAGGAGGTTGCGTGAGCGTCAGCGTGGAGACCGATGACAGCATGTACCGCGTAGCGGTTGCTGACACCGGTACTGGTTTTCCGTCGGGGTTCATCGGACGCGCGTTCGATCCGTTCGTGCGAGTCGATTATGGACGCAGCCGCAGCGAGGGCGGTACAGGACTTGGACTCGCTATCGTCAAGGCGATAACAGAGGCGCACGGGGGCTCAGTCGTGGCGGCGAATCGTCCTAGCGGCGGAGCGGTGATCTCCTTGTCCCTTCCCCGGTAGCGCTAGGCGTCGATCACCGGCCCGTCTTGCGCGCTTTCCATACCTCTTCCGAGGGCCATCGCCGGGCCCACTCCAGATCCACGAACCTGTAGCTCGTCGTGGCTTCTTGTGAGGGCCTGATCTCTATGAGGTCGTCGACGTCGAACCCGTTCTCACGAAGAAGCCGGATCATGCTCCCGTATTCGAGATGGAACTCGACACCCTCTTCGTCGGGCCATTCGAAGCGGTGCATCCCGAAGTAGGCACGCTGCATCTCGGCGGTCGCCGCCACTTCATCGTCCTCGTCTGCACACAACATGAGCAAGGTTCCGTTCACTAAGAAGATCAGGTCGCCGCCGGGTCGCAGCAAGCGTGCTGCCTCTGGGATCCAGCGATAGGGGTCGCTCCAGATGCTCGCCCCGTACTCCGAGATGACGACATCGAAGCTCTCGTCCTTGAAGGGCGATGCCTCTGCTGCCGCTGCGACGATCCCGAAGTCGACGCCGAACTCCCTCTGAAAGGACCTCGCGCTCTGCAGCTGAGCCCAGGTCGGATCCAGACCGATGGCGCGCGCTCCTCGCCGGGTGAGCCAGGACGAGATATATCCGGTGCCGCAGCCGAGCTCCAGAACGTCCCGGCCGCCGACTTCGGGTAGCACATGAACTTCCGTTTCCGGCACGTCCCAGATGCCCCACATGACGGAGCCCGCCCATCTCTTTCTTCCTGGCTCGACGTAGTCGGGCGCTGTCTGGGTCCATTCCGCTTGGTTCCGCGCAAGGTAGTCGAAGGGGGTTTCCATAACCGCAGCGATCTTAAGATCCGCCCCCTGCGTCGAAAGGGGTTTCCTCGCAATGGCGTTAGATTCTCGCCTCCCCATGGAACTTCACACCGAGCTCGAACGCGAGCAAGCCCATATCGACGCGTCGTACCGGTTCCTTGCCGCGATGCGGGAGCGGACACGGCAGCTTGTCGAGGAAGGCGAGTTCGGCGACTCGGTAGACGAGGAGATATTGAGAGCTGAGCTTCGAGATCGACTGTCGCGTCTCCAGGAGACCAACAGTCCGCTGACGTTCGGCAGGATCGATGGCGATTCGGGAGAGACTTTCTATATAGGTCGCCGGCACGTCCGGGACCCCAAGGGGGATCCAGTGGTCGTGGATTGGCGGGCTCCCGTGGCCACGCCCTTCTACAGGGCCACGATCCACGATCCACTCGATCTCAAGCTGCGCAGGCGGTTCGTGCTCGATGGCAGAAAGCTGGTCGACCTCTTCGACGAAGATTTCACCGACCCCGAGTCGCTGGCCGAAGGTGGCCACGGGGGCGTGCCAGACCCTTTGCTTGCAGAGTTGGGCCGCGCCCGTACCGGACAGATGCGCGACATCGTCGCCACCATCCAGGCGGAACAGGATGAGATCATCCGCGCTCCGCTTCGGCGAGTTATCGCAGTGCAAGGGGGGCCGGGAACCGGCAAGACTGCAGTGGGGCTGCACCGAGCAGCGTTTCTTCTCTACGAGCACCGGCACTTCCTTCAACGCGAGAAGGTCTTGATCGTGGGGCCGAATCGCTTGTTCCTCGAGTACATCTCGCAGGTGTTGCCGTCTCTGGGCGAAACCGCGGTGTATCAGACGACCGTCGACACCCTCGGTTCTATGGAGTATCGAGCGCGCCGTGAGGATGCTGCCCCCACGGCGCGCGTGAAGGGCGACGCGCGTATGGCCGCGATCCTGCGACGATCGCTGTGGGCGCAGGTCAAGCGGCCGGAAGTGCCTATCTCCAAGATCGTCGCTGGTGTTTACCTTCGCGTGTCGACCGATGAGCTGGAGACGTTGATCCGGGACGCCAGGAAGGGAGACGCGCCCTATCGCCTGGCGCGCGAGGCATTCCATCGACGGCTGGGCCGGTTGTGGCTGACGGCGCACGAGGTGGACATATACGCGGCAGGTCTGGACGCAGAGGACTTCGTCGCCAGGGTCCTTCGTTCGCCCGATATCAAGAAGGCTCTCGACAAGTCGTGGCCGCCCACCAATCCCGCGGGCCTGGTGCGCTCACTGTTGACGAGCCGGCCGAAGCTTCAAGATGCCGCCGCCGGGACTCTGTCGGGGGCCGAGATGGAAGCCCTCCAGAGCGTCAGAGGTCGGCAGTTGCGCGAGCAAGGATGGAGCCGTTCCGACCTTCCGTTGCTGGACGAAGCGGAATGGCTCATAACCGGCTCTCCCCAGACCTATGGCCATTCGATCGTCGACGAAGCGCAAGACCTCTCGGCGATGCAGCTGCGGATGGTGCGCCGCCGAACGATGCACACGTCCATGACGCTGCTGGGGGACCTGGCTCAAGCAACGGCGCCGGCATCGCAGACCTCCTGGGAAGCGGTTCTCGAGGAGATCGAGCAGCCCGGAGGCGAGATCACCAGTCTGTCGATCGGCTACCGGGTTCCTGAAGCGATCTTGGATCTCGCCAACCGCCTCCTCGAGATAGCCGCTCCAGACGTCCCTCCCGCTCGGTCCGTTCGCCGCACCGGAGAACCACCACGGCTGGTGCGCGTCCCCGCCGGTCTGGCGGATCGCGCTGCAGCTGAGGCGGCGGAGCTGGTCGACATATGGAACACGACGGGCGTGGTGTGCAGCGAGCGATCGATCGATGGGGTTCGCGCTGCTCTCACGGAGGCAGGTGTCGATTTCGTATCGTGGGAGCAAGCCGAGTTGGACCACCCCGTTACGCTTCTCGACTCCCTCGCCGCGAAAGGGCTCGAGTTCGACTCAGTCGTGGTCGTCGACCCTGGTGGGATCTATGAAGAAGAGAACGGTGCTCGGCGTCTGTATGTTGCGATGACTCGCGCTGTGCAGCACCTTTCGCTTCTATACGAAGGAGAGCTGCCCCAGCCTCTGAGACCTCCAGTCCTTGCCGAGAGGGCGATAGCTTGACCGAAGATCTCGAGCCGATCCGGTCTGTGCGACTCGATCTGATCTCGGCGGGGCTTGACTTCGTACGCGCTGCGCTCGATGGCAACATCGAGGAGGCTGAACGATGTGCAGGCGTCAACCTCCCTCCAGGCTGGAATCGAGACGCCCAGAGCGCGTTGCGGTACCGGCGCGCGCAGATGGAAGCGGATCCCTCTACGCGCCCATGGTTATTGCGGTTGATCGTGGTCCGAGATACGGGTGTGTTGGCCGGCTACGCGAATTTTCACGCTCCTCCCGAAGACCGTGGCTGGGTCGAGATCGGGTACCAGATCCGACCGGAGTTCCGTCGCCGTGGATATGCCTTCGAGGCCGCCATCGGCATGTTTCTGTGGGCGGCCGAGCGCGGCGTCGACCGGTTCCGAGCATCCGTCAGCCCAAGCAACGAACCCTCCTTGGCGATGGTTCGAAAGATGGGATTCACTCGCGTAGGTCAGCAGTGGGACGACATTGACGGCCTCGAATACGTGTTCGAGGCGTCCTTAGCCGAAGTGCACAAGGCGCGTGTCGCAACCCTCGGGCTCCCTCCGCCCCTTCGGAGCGAAACCAGCTCGGATAGGTGAGACTGCAGCCATGGCGAACTATCTCTTCGTGACGACCACAGAGCTAGCGGCACCCCTCGAAAGTGTCTGGGAAGAAGTGGGCAGGCCCGAGCGATGGGTCACGTGGTGGCCGGGCCTGGTTGCCGTGACCGAGCTCGAGGCGGGAGACCAAGAAAGTCGGGGCTCGCTGCAGGAGTTCACTTTCAAGAGCAAGCTTCCTTACACACTTTCATTCCGAGGGCGCATCACGCGGGTCGACCCTCTCCAGCGCATGGACATCCAGGCGGTGGGCGAACTGGAGGGCGTCGCGAACTACGAGTTGGAGGAGACAGGGCGAGGGACGCAGATGCGTCTGACGTGGAGCGTGAAGACGACGAAGACGTGGATGAACGTCATGGCTCCCATCGCCCGTCCGTTCTTTGCCTGGAACCACGACGTTCTGATGAAGGCAGGTTCCCGCGGGTTGGCCCGCAAACTCGGGACCGAGGTGACTTCCTTCGAGTCCGGACATCCCTTGAGAGGCACCTTCAAGTTGGCCTTGAACCTGCTCGCGGCGTGGTGGCTCTGGAATCGCTTCCGCGCCCTTCGCAGTCGCTGAGATTCGGGTTTCTACTGGCTCAAGCGGTTCCCTCAATGGAGAGAGTCAACGCTTGTTGTCGCCTTCACATCTCACGCGTGGGTCAACGTCAAACGGCATGCAGCTACGTGATTTGCTCGATAGCCGCGATCTTCTTCAACTTCTACGGTGGACCAATGTTTACAGGATCGGGTGCGAAGCGTTGCCCGATCATGACCCGTGGTCATGGCGGTAGGGGGAGGGCACCGTGGCAGGCCAGGTCGAACGACGGCGCGAGGAGCGCCGCAGCGGTCAAGAGCGCAGAGCTTCCTCGCGCAACGATCCACTTCCCCAGCGAGCGCAGCTGCGCCGCCAGGCCGACATTCTGGCGCGCCTCGGCTCTCCGAGCGAGGAAGAACCACAAGGCCTAGCCCAAGAGGTTTCCTGGCCCGACGCGACCGTGATCCGCTTCTAGCCGTTGCCGGGGGCCCCATCGGCCGGGGCGCGAGACCGGGGGTCGCCGCCGCTCCGAGGCCATCCCTGTCCCTGGCCTGAGGCAACCTCGCGAAAGTGCGGGCTCGATTTCCGGTTTGAGCTCAAGCAGACGCAGAACTTGGCCGACAGAGAAGAGCAGCCGGTTTCCACCGCCAGGAACCTGTTGTTGGGATCGTGCGGTTGTCTTCCTCGGAAGGCCGCCGCACGGTCCCGAACCTCGCTCGAGACTAGGGGGATCGGTCATGAAAGCTGTTGCGGGGCAACTCCTCGGCATCGTCGTCTTGCTGATCGGCGCAGCCTTCGTGGTCGCGGCTTTCGGGGGCCTGGGTCCCATCGGCATCCAGAGCCTTCCGCAGCAATGGGTCCTCGGCTTAGCAGGACTCCTCGGGGGGCGTCTTCTCATAGCCCAAGCGCTGCGCACGCGTACTGCCGGGAGCCCGATGGCGATCGGACTAGAGGCCCGCATCGAGGAGATCACCAACATCCCATTGCATCAGGGTGACTCCGCCTCCGATGCCACCACCAGGTCTGGGATGGCTTCGAAACCGTAAGGAGATCTCTCAAATGGGGGGTGGCACGACGCCGGGTGGTGGCGGCACCAACTTCGGTGCCGCCACCGTTCCTCCGCCAGTCAGGTCTGGTTAAACGATCCCTTCCAGCTCCCGCTCGATGGCGGCCAGCTCCTCTTCGCTCCCTTGCACCTTGGGTCCCGTGAACCACTTGTGCGCCGAGAGCAGCCAATACCCTCCGGAGCCGAGCAGCACTACGGCCACCGCGATGACCGCGTAATTGAAGGTCGAGCCCGTGACGGGTGAGACCTGCGGAAGGCAGAACAGGATCGAGATGAAAACTACCCAAGCAACCGCTATCCATCCGATCGGCTTGCTCCACGCGCCCAGATGCCACGGCCCTCGGACGAATGCTTCGGCGTTGATGAGGCGGAGCAGGATGGGGATCGCGTAGGCGATGTAGAGGCCGATGACCGCGATCGAGGTCACTGCGAAGTAGGCCACCGGGCTCCACAGGTATGGGACCCCCAAGATGAACGCGCCAACTGTTGCCAGCCAGATGGAGTTGGTGGGCGTCCGGGTCCGTTTGTTGATCTTGTGCCAGAAGCTGGAACCAGGGAGCGCCCCGTCGCGCGAGAAGGCGTAGATCATGCGTGAATTCGCAGTTACCGATGACATCCCGCAATAGAATTGGGCGACCACCACGATGAACAGAAGGAACTCGCCAAGGTGCCGGCCCGCGGCGTCGATGAAGATCTGAGCCGGCGGCACTCCGGTGGCCGATCCGAGCTCACCCGAGTAGTTCTGGATCGCCCAGGTGACTCCGATAAGAAGGATCCATCCCGCAATCAGAGAGACCACGATGGACATAACGATGCCCCACGGCCCGGAAACCGATGCATCGCGCGTCTCTTCGGTCATGTGAGCCGAAGCGTCGTAACCAGTGAAGGTGTACTGCGCCAACAAGAGTCCGAGTAGGAACACATAGACCTTCGATCCCCAGCCGGTGTTGTTGACGAACTTTGTGAATACGAACGAGATGGATTGATGATGGTCCGGCACGATCCAGAGCACGCCGACGATGAAGAGCACGCCGACGATGTGCCACCACACGCTCACGTCGTTGAGCAGGGCCACCAACCGCACGCCAAAGGTGTTCAGCAAGCCGTGGGCGAAAAGAACGATGGCATAAACCAGGATGACCCAGCCCGGGCTTGTCGGGAAATTGAATAGGAGATTCAAAAAGGCGGTGAGGAAGAACGCCAAGCCGAAGTCGATGCCGGCCGTCACGCCGACCTGACCCATCAGGTTGAACCATCCGGTGAACCAGCTCCACGCCGGACCGTTATTGCGGGCTAGCTTCGCCGACCAGTAGTACAAACCTCCGGCGGTGGGGAAGCTCGAGCACACCTCTGCCATCGACAGTCCCACGAAGGTGACCATGATGCCGACGAGTGGCCACCCGATCGTCATATCGACCGGCCCCCCGGTATTCATTCCGAACGCGTAGAGCGTTAGACATCCGGACAGGATCGAGATGATCGTGAAGGAAACCGCAAAGTTCGAGAAGCCACCCATCTGACGAAGCAGTTCCTGCGCGTAACCGAGCTCGTGCAGCCGATCAACATCACCTCTGCGTGCCGCGACCGGATCCCCGCTCGAAACCGACATCGACCCACCCTCCCCGATGAAACACTCGCGCGCCGCTTATCGCCGCGCTCCATATGGGAAATGCCAATGTTGGCGGTCATTGTGCGATGCCCGCTTCGCTCATGCAAGCGGTAAATCCAGACGCAGCGAGGGACCCCCAGGGCTAGGCGGGCTCAGGCGTGACATAGGACGCCGTGAGGCCGCCGTCCACCAGAAATGTCGAGCCGGTGACGTAGGAGGAGTCGTCACTCGCGAGAAAAAGCGCCCCCTGGGCGATCTCCCTGGCCTGGGCGAAGCGCCCCATGGGAACGTGAACCAGGCGGCGGTCCATGGCGCCAGGGCTGGACTCGAATAAGCGCATAAGCAGAGGAGTCTCAACAGGGCCGGGGCACAGAGCGTTGACCCTGATGTTGCGCCGTGCGAACTCGACTGCGAGCTCCCGGCTCATGGCAAGCACGGCTCCCTTTGAGGCCGTATAGGAGATCTGAGAGGTCGCCGCGCCTACGAGAGCTACAAAGGAGGCGACGTTGATGATCGACCCACCTCCACGCTCGAGGAGATGAGGGATCCCCGACTTACAGCACAGATAGACACCTTTGGTGTTCACGTTCTGCACGCGCTGCCACGCGTCGAGCTCGGTGTCGAGGATCGAGGCGTCGTCGGCGGGCATGATGCCGGCGTTGTTGTAGAGGACGTCGACGCCTCCGAAATGCTCAGCCGTCGACCTGTACATCTCTTTCACGCTGGCTTCGTCGGTGACGTCAACTTTGAAGAAGAACGCGTCGCCGCACGCGGCGGCACTCTCCCGGCCCCCCTCTTTATTGACGTCCGCGATGCAGATCCTTGCCCCTTCCTCGGAGAAGAGAATGGCTGCCTCCCGGCCGATCCCTCCGCCGGCGCCGGTGATGACGCAGACCTTCCCATCCAATCGGCCCACCTATGCCTCCGTGGCCATGTAGACGTTCTTTATCTCGCTGTAGGACGACAGTGCGTGCATCCCCAACTCCCGTCCGAAACCCGATTGCTTGAAACCGCCAAACGGAGTTTGGACCCGGACCGAGGTGTTCGAATTGATAGAGAGGACGCCTGCCCCGATCCCACGAGCGGCCCGCATGGCCCGGCCCCCATCCCGGGTCCAGATGGATCCTGACAGGCCGTACGGGGAGTCGTTTGCGATACGGATCCCATCTTCTTCGTCGGTGAACGGGATAACCGTCGCTACGGGCCCGAAGATCTCTTCGCGCGCTTGGCGAGAATCGTTGGAGACCGGCGCAAGGACCGTCGGCGGGAACCAGAAGCCGGCCCCGCTGCGCTCCGGGCCTTGGTAGGCCACATCCCCATCGACGAAGGAGGCCACCTTTTCGCGGTGGTCGGCAGAGATGAGCGGCCCCATCTCGGTGCCGGGATCGGCGGGGTCACCGACGTTGAGGTTTCGGGTCTTGTCGATGAGCAACTCGAGGAATCTATCGAAGACATTTTGCTGCACCAAGATGCGGCTGCGTGCGCAGCAATCTTGCCCTGCGTTGCCGAACACTGCGTAGGGGGCCGAGGCTGCTGCCAGTTCCAGGTCGGCGTCCTCGAAAATGACGTTCGCCGATTTGCCTCCCAGCTCGAGCGTCACTCTTTTGATGGTGCCGGCAGCGGTTTCCATCACGCGTCTGCCGACCTCGGTCGAGCCGGTGAAGGCGATCTTTGCGACATCCGGGTGCTCGAGCAGCCGTTGGCCGACAACGCTGCCCTTGCCGGCGACGACGTTGACGACGCCTTGGGGGATGCCTGCTTCCACTGCCAGCTCGGCCAGCCGAAGTGACGTAAGCGGGGTCAGCTCCGCCGGCTTGAGGACCACGGTGTTGCCGCACGCGAGGGCGGGAGCGACTTTCCAGCTGGCGATGTTCAAAGGGAAATTCCAGGGCGTGATCAGCCCGACGACCCCCAGCGGCTCTCGGAAGGTCAGGTCGATCCCGCCGGCGACCGGGATCGATTCCCCATAGTGCTTGTCCACGGCCCCCGCGTAGAAATGGAAGACCTGGGCGACCATCGCGACCTCGCCCCGAGAGTCCGAGATCGGTTTGCCGACATTGCGCGTTTCCAGATCGGCGAGCTCGTCGCCGTGGTCCTCGATCTTTTCTGCAAGGCGCCTCAGAAGCCTGGCCCTGTCCGCCACCGAGACCTTTGCCCACGCCGGAAAGGCGTGTTTGGCCTTTTCTACCGCTCGATCCATCTCGGCGGCGTCGGGCGCAGGGAGCTCTGTGATCACCTCTTCCGTTGCGGGGTTGAGGACGAGCAACCGGACTCCTCCCAGACTCTGGCGCGGGTGGAAACGCGCAATGTAACGTAACCGACATCAGTTCGAGCACTCGCCGTGGGCGGCCCTAGGCGTTCGCGGTGAAACCAGGGGGTGGTGACTTGCCGGCAGACCTTGATGTTGGTGCTGTGGAGAGCATGATCCGGGACGGAGACATCGACACCATCCTGTGCGTCTTCCCCGATCTGCAAGGCCGCTTCATGGGCAAGCGAGTGACGGGCGACTACTTCCTGGACGATGTCCTCGGCAAAGAGGGCCTCCATGCGTGCCTGTACTTGCTGGCGGTAGATATGGAGATGGAGCCTGTTCCGGGTTACAGCTATGCGAACTGGGACACCGGTTACGGGGATTTCAGGATGGTTCCCGACCTGCCCACGCTGCGAGTGATCCCGTGGCTGGAGAAAACGGCATTGGTCATCTGCGACATCTATCCCGAGCATGGTGACACCCCCGTCGAGGTGGCTCCCCGGCAGATCCTCAAGGCCCAGGTCGAACGCGCGAAGCAGAAGGGCTACACGCTAAAGGCTGCATCGGAGATCGAGTTCTATCTCTTCAAAGACCCCTTCGATGAGGCTCACATACGGGGATATCGCGACATGAGACCGCACTCCCAATACATCCAGGATTACCACATCTTGCAAACGACCAAGGATGAGTGGATCATCCGTCAGATCCGCAACGGGATGAACGCGGCGCGGATCCCAATCGAGTTCTCCAAGGGCGAGTTCGGACGTGGGCAGCACGAGATCAATGTTGTCTATGCAGATCCGGTCGAAACCGCCGACAGGCACTCGATCTACAAGAACGGCGTCAAAGAGATCTGTGCGCTCAACGGTGTCTCGGCAACCTTCATGGCCAAGTGGTCGATGGATGAAGCGGGCTCCTCCTGTCATCTGCACTCGAGCCTGTGGGACGAAGACGGCAAGAACTCGCTGATGTGGGATGAAGATGCCTCCGATCACCTTTCGGAAACGTTCCGTGGGTACGTGGGGGGATTGATGGACACAGCGCGCGAGATGGCGTGGATGTTCGCTCCGTGTGTCAACTCTTACAAGCGTTACCAGGCAGCTTCGTGGGCGCCCACCGCGATCGCCCTCGGTAAGGACAACAGGACTTGCGGTTTCCGCTTGGTAGGCGAAGAGGAGTCCTTCCGTATCGAGTCCCGCATACCGGGAGCGGACGCCAACCCTTACCTCGCGTTCGCCGCAACGATCGCCGGAGGTCTGCACGGGTTAGACAACAAGATCGAGCCTCCAGAAATCTTTCAGGGCAACGCCTACGAGGCTACCGACATCCCGCGAGTGCCGACATCGCTTCACGAGGCGATCGCCGAGTTCGAACGCAGCGAAGTGGCCCGCGAGGCGTTCGGCGACTTCGTATTCGAGCATCTCTTAAATACCGCCCGGCAAGAGCAGATCACTTTCGACAACACGACGGTGACGGATTGGGAGCTGCTTCGCTACTTCGAACGCGTGTGATCGTTTGAGACCCATCCTCTGCGTGAGTCATGAGCCCTCGGTGACGCCAGGTATCGCAAGCGGGGTGTTCGATGAGTCAGGGATCCCGCTGCAGATGATGCGCGCGTGGGAGGACACACACTGGCCGAAGCCGGATGAGATCGCCGGTCTGCTTCTGCTCGGCGGAGAAATGAACGCTGAGGATCTCGAAAACTACCCCTTCCTCAGGAGCGTGCACGGGTTCACTGAAGCCGCGATCGAGCACGAAGTGCCGGTGCTCGGCATCTGCCTCGGCGCGCAGATCCTGGCGATGGTTCTGGGTGGGTCGGTGCGGCGCTCGCCGCGCGTAGAGCTTGGCTTCGGAGCACTCGATGCGACAACCGAAGGAAGAGCCGACCCCATTCTCGCGGGGTTTGCCGAGGAGGTCGCGGTATTCCAATGGCACGAGGACACGTTCTCTTTGCCGCCGGCTGCCACCTTGCTTCTCTCAGGCGGCGGGTTCCATCAGGCGTTCCGCTCGGGCGCCGGTCTTTACGGAACGCAGTTCCACTTCGAAGTGACCGAGGAGGACGTGGCTGCCTGGATCGAAGCCACGCCGGCGGAACGGCTGCGCGATCACTGGGGTTGGTCGGGCGGGGAGCTTCTGGCGGAGGCGCGGGCCAAGCTCCCGGCCCAACAGAAAGCGGGCCGGGCCGCGTTCCGTCGCTGGGCGGAGTTGGTCGGATCCGTGAACCCATGACACACCAAGGCGCCGCCCGAAGGCCCTTGATAGGTATCACCTGCTATGTCGAGCAGGCGGCGTGGGGGCCGTGGTCGGTTCCCGCCGCGCTGGTCCCGCTCTCCTACGTGCGGGCTATCGAGCACGCCGGGGGCCGGGCGATGCTCCTGCCACCTTCGGACAGCGCGGTGGAGGAAACGCTCGACGTCCTGGATGGACTGCTGCTCTCGGGGGGAGCCGACATCGATCCTGCGCTTTACGGCGCCCCAGAGCATGCAGATACGCAGGCCCTGCGGCCCGACAGAGACTCTGCCGAGATGCTGCTGCTCGAGGCCGCGCTGCGCCGGGACCTACCGGTGCTTGCAGTCTGCCGGGGGATGCAGCTTTTCAACGTGGCCCGCGGCGGCGACCTGATTCAGCACCTGCCCGACGTCACGGGGAACGACACCCATCGACAAACTGCCGGTCAGTTCGCGGAGCACGACGTCAGCATTATGCGAGATAGCCGGGTAGGAGAGCTCGTCGGAGACCGTGGGTCCGTTCGCTCTCATCACCACCAAGGGATCGCATCGGTCGGCAAGGGTCTGCGCGAGGTGGCCTGGGCGGAGGACCACACCGTGGAGGGCATCGAAGACCCGGACCGGAGCTTTGCGGTCGGCGTCTTGTGGCATCCAGAAGAAGGTGAGGACAGGAAGCTGTTCGAAGGCCTGGTCGCGGCCGCGCGCAGAACGATGGTGTGAGGCACCCGGTGCCGCCGGTGAGCGGCGTCAAGGGGGTTCTTCTCGACCTCGACGGCGTGCTGACCACGTCGGGGCGGCCGCTAGAAGGGGCCAACGACGCGATCGCAGCTCTGCGCCGAGCGGGTCTGCCGTTCAAGGTCCTGACCAACACGACGTCGATGACGCGTCGCGCTCTTCTCTTACGGGTACAGGAGGCCGGATTCGATCTGAAGAGTGATGAATTGCTCACGGCCGCCACCGCAGCGGCCGATTTCCTTCGTAAGCACCACCGCGGAGCACATTGTTTCCTGATCACCAAAAGCAACCTGAGTGAGGACTTCGAGGGCATCTCGATCGTGGATACCGATGCAGATGTCGTTGTGATCGGGGGGGCCGAGGAGGGGTTCACCTACGCGATGCTCAACCGCGCTTTCCAGATGTTGATGAGCGGAGCGACGTTGTTGGCGATGCACCGTGGTTTCTACTGGCAAACAGACGAGGGCCTGATGCTCGACGCGGGGGCATTTGTTCGCGGGCTCGAAGAGGCGGCCGGCGTCGAGGCAACGCTGGTGGGCAAACCAGCGCGCTCATTCTTCGGATCCGGCATCGATGCTCTGGGCCTCCCGGCCGGCCAGGTGGTGATGGTGGGGGACAACGTTCGCAGCGATGTGAACGGCGCGCAGGCTGCGGGGCTGCGCGGTGTGCTGGTGCGCACGGGAGCTTTCCGGCCTGAGCACCTGGAACGGGCCGAACGAAAGCCCGATGCCGTCATCGACTCGATCGCCGAGCTACCAGATCTCATCGGCGTCTAGCCGAAGCGGCAGGACCGGAAGCTCCGTTAGGGTCACGGACATGCGCAGAGATACGGGCCTCCCAGCCGTGGACGCCGCAGATGACTTCCAGCGTGCGCGCCGAAAACAAGTAGTCAGCCGGCTCGCCCGGTGGCTTCGCCGCCAAGCCGACGACATAGAGGTGATGCTGCCGTTCGAGGACGTCGTCCATACGTTGGGGGGGATCCAGGCAGAGACCTACCTGGGCGTGCACACGATCCCGATCGACTCGATAGTCGGTAGCTTCGATCGAACCCGTGACTTCGATCGCCGCTTCCGGCCAACCTCCAACCGGGCGCGGTCGCGCTGGGAGAAGATCGATGAGGCGCAGCGTCGCGGAGAGTCCATGCCACCGATAGATGTCTACCGCGTGGGCGACCTGCATTTCGTGCGTGACGGACACCACCGTGTGTCGGTAACGGCGGCGCTTGGTTACGACGTCATCGAAGCCCATGTCACCGAGATCAAGACCCGGTTCCCTCTCAAGGGCCTGGAGCACACCAGCGATCTCGTGGCCAAGGACTACGAACGTATCTTTCGTCTACGCGTGCCCCTGCCGCCCGAGATGGCGGAACGGATCGAGGTCGCCGACCCCTGGAGCTATGCAGAGCTTGCGGAGAATGTCGAAGCCTGGGGATTCCGTTTGATACAAGAGGCCGGTCGCTTCATCGATCGCGGCGAGATCGCCCGCCGTTGGTTCGTCGACGAGTTCGAGCCCGTTGTAGAGATGCTGCGGGAAGCGGATCTCATCGGAGGCGGAACGAGCGCGGAGGGCTACATGCGCGTGGCAAGAGAGCGTTACCGCCTGATCCGAGCGCACGAATGGAACGAAGACGTCATCGCGAGACTCAGGCATTCCACTCGGCGGAGCTAGGCGCCCGGGATATCCGGCTCCCCGATCTTCTCTTCGCAGGTCCACACCATCATTTCTTCTTCCGAGATGCCGGGCGGGCTGTGGTGCACGCGGTGCTTTTTGCGAAAAGCACCACAGTCACCACAGCCATCTGGGAAGTAGGGGTATGGATGGGGGCGAGTTAGAGGGTTAGGTTCTTTCCGCTGTCCGGATCGAAGACGTGCATCTTGCTGACGTCGATCCAGATCTCGAGCTTGGCATCTTCCTGCGCCTTGCTCGCGGCATCGAGCCTCGCCGTGACCTGGATCCCATCCCCGCTGACTCGATCCTCGGCGCCCGCGTCGCGCGCGATCTCCTCGAGCTGCTTGGCGACGGCCCGCTCGCCCTGGACCGTGAAATAGGCGAACTTGTCGGAGCCCAATGACTCCAAGACGTCGATCTCGGCCTCGATGACTTGGCCCTGTTCGCGCTTGTCGCCGACAAGCTCCGCATCTTCGAAATCCTCCGGCCGTATCCCGACCACCACACCCTGGGACTTAGAGCCGTGTTCTTCGACCTTCCGGCGCATCTCGTCGGGCAGCTGCATATCTCCGAGAGGCGTCTTGATCGTGCCCCCCTCGAGGTTCCCGGGTAGGAAGTTCATCGATGGGGAGCCGATGAATCCGGCCACGAACAGGTTGGAGGGGCTCTCGTAGAGTTCTTGCGGGGGGCCGACCTGCTGCAGCGCTCCGCCGCTCATGACCGCAACCCTGTCGCCCAGCGTCATCGCTTCGACCTGGTCGTGGGTCACGTAGACGGTGGTGGTGCCGAGTCTCTTCTGCAGCCGGGAGACTTCCGTCCGCATCTGAACCCGCAGTTTGGCATCCAGGTTCGAGAGAGGTTCGTCCATCAGGAAGGCGCTGGGGTCGCGCACGATCACTCGGCCCATCGCAACGCGCTGACGCTGCCCACCGGAGAGGTTCGCAGGTTTGCGATCGAGGTGGGCCTTGAGGTCGAGGATCTCTGCGGCTTCTTCGACCTTCTTGTTGATCTCACCTTCGTCCATCTTTGCGATCTTCAGGGCGAAGGCCATGTTCTCGCGCACGGTCATGTGGGGGTAGAGGGCATAGTTCTGAAACACCATTGCGATGTCCCGTTCCTTGGGAGTCTTGTCGTTAGAGGCCTTGCCGTCGATTTTGAGTTCTCCCTCGGTGATGTCCTCGAGCCCCGCGATCATGTTGAGGGTCGTCGACTTGCCGCAGCCCGATGGTCCAACCAGGATGACGAATTCGCCGTCGGCAATCTCGAGGTTCACATCTTTGACCGCCTCGGCGCCATCGGGAAAGCGCTTCGTCACATGTTCGAGGGTTATCTCTGCCATTTCGTTGTTGCCTCCTACCCCTTGACGGCGCCGGCGGTGAGTCCGGCCACGATACGACGTTGGAAGATCAGCACCATGATGATGATCGGGACAGTGATCACCACGGCGGCGGCAGCGATGGAGCCTATCGGAGTGGTGAATTGCGAAGTCCCGGTGAAGAACGCGATCGCCGCCGGAACGGTTCGGGCCGCCGTTGTCGAGGTCAGCGAGATTGCGAACACGAAGTCGTTCCACGCAAAGATGAAGACAAGGATCGCAGTCGTAAAGACGCCGGGGGCCGCCAGCGGAATGATGATCTTGCGGAACGACTGGAAGGGGGTCGCCCCATCCACCTGAGCCGCCTTCTCGAGGTCCCAGGGAATCTCTCTGAAGAAGGCTGACAGAACGTAGATCGCGAGCGGCAGCGAAAAAGTCAGGTACGGGATGATCAATCCGGGCCAGGTGTCGAACAGGCCGATGATGCGCCACAGGTTGAACAGCGGGCTGACCAACGATATCGGCGGGAACATTGCGATCATGAGCGAAGCTGCGATCAGCAACGCCTTGCCCGGGAAGTTCAACCGGGCTACCGCATAAGCGGCCATCGATCCCAGGACAACTGCGAGGAAGGTAGCGATCAACGCGATGCC
Organism: Actinomycetota bacterium; assembly: GCA_034667545.1. Taxonomy (GTDB): domain Bacteria; phylum Actinomycetota; class CADDZG01; order CADDZG01; family WHSQ01; genus DATAPE01. Next base: position 23,844 of record JAXDJR010000054.1, on the reverse strand, counting down.
GATCGAGTTGATCAGGGCCCTGGTAAAGAGCGACGTGGAGAAGATGCCGCTGTAGTTGTCCAGCGTCCATTTGTGCGGGATGAAGCTGCCGTCGCCGAGGGTGCTCGGATCCTTGAACGAGAGCGACGCGAGCCACAGCACCGGGATGGCGGCAGCAACGATCACGATCAGGTTGGCCGCTCCCCAACCCACTTTCTGCTTCGCGGTGGAGTTCGTGGCAGCCATCAGCGCAGCGCCTGCCCTGGGGCTGCGGCGCCGAAGCCCTTGATATAGAGGAAGGCGATCAGGGCTACCGCGAGGAAGATCAAGACCGACATCGCCGAGCCCACCCCGAGGTTCAGCGCCGTAAAGAGCTGGTCATAGTCGAGGATCGAGACCGATCGCGTGTTGTGAGCACCCTGGGTCAGGATGAAGATGTTGTCGAAGATCCGGAAGGCGTCCAGCGTGCGGAACAGCAACGCGACGAGGATCGCGGGCTTCATGATCGGCAGGGTCACGTTCCTGAAGCGCTCCCATGCGGTGGCTCCATCAACCCGGGCTGCATTCAGCAGATCGTTCGGGACCAACGAGAGCCCGGCCAGCAAGAGCAGCGCCATGAAGGGGGTTGTCTTCCAGATCTCGGCCAGGATGATGATGGCGATCGCCGGCAGGGTCGACGTGAGCGGTGCTGAGTCCTTGGGGAGTAGTGCGGCCAGATAGCCGGTGCCCGGCGTCCACGCGTACTGCCACGAGTAAGCGGCGACGACGGTGACGATCCCATAGGGCACGAGGACTGCGGTGCGGACCACTCCGCGGCCAAACAGGGCCCGGTGCATCACCATCGCGATGGCCATGCCGAGTATCAACTCGATCACGACCGATATCGCCGCCACCAACACCGTCAAGCCAAAGGCCCTCCACCACAGATCGGTGGAGCTAAGGACGGTGCCGTAGTTCGCCAGACCGACGAAGTGGGTGCGCGAGGGAAATCGAAGGTCGTAGCGCTGCAGCGACAGGTAGATGGCATATCCGATCGGATACGCGGTTACCGCCAGCATCACGAAAGCGGCGGGAGCACACAGCATCCATCCCAGCTTGCGCTCGGCGCGCGTCCGTTCGGATATGCCGCCCTGCTTGCGAGGCTCGCTTGCGCTCGCGGCAGCCGGCGCCGTCTGAGTCTGCGTACTCATGGCACCAACCCTTTCGAGTTGATCGCGTCCTGGATACGTTGTTTCAACACCGGTAGGTCCGATTGGGGGACGATCGTCGATGGCGGAGAGAGGCTGTATGCGATCTGGAGCGACACACTTTGGTAAGCGGGTGTCAGTGGTCGCACACTCGCGTGCTGCAGCCCTTGAAGGATCGTCTTCCAGGCGGGATAAGCCTTCTGGAACGACTTGTCCTTGTAAACCGCTTCGCTGACCGGCGGCAGACCGCCCTTCACCGCGTTGCGGACCTGATTCTTGTCTTGACGCAGGCATTGGATCGCGTCGAAGGACTGCTTCTTGTAACGAGAGAGCGAGGAGACGGCAAGATCGATGCCGCCGATGGTGACGTGCGACGGTTGGCTCGGGTCCACGGTGGGGTACGGAGCCCACCCTATGTCCTTGTAGATCTTCGGCACATCCACTTTGGCGGAGGGATAGATGAAGGGATAGTTGAGCTCGAAGGCGGCGACACCGGACTCGAATGCGAGCCGGTTCTGGTCTTCCATCTGGTTGGACAGCGAAGGATCCGCCGCAGGGGAGTGGGCAAGGGCGGCCATGATCCGGAGCGCGCTGAGCGCCGAAGATCCGAGGGTCACCGTCTGGCCATTGGGACTGATTATCGAACCGCCTGCCGACGCCACCATGGTGTTGAACCACACGGTGAAGCCTTCGTATTGCGCTCCCTGTATCTCGATGTAATGAGGTTTGCCCTGGGAGGCGAGCTGCTTGGCCTGACTGAGCATCTCGGCCCAGGTCTTGGGCGGATGGGGAACCAAGCTCTTCCGGTACCAGAGCAGTTCCGTGTTGGTGTTGAAGGGGGCCGAGTAAAGCTTGTTATTCCAGGTCCCGGTCTTGATCATGGTCGGGAGCGTCCCGTTCTTCACCTGTGAGGCGATCTGGTCGGGCCACGGCGCGAGCCACCCCGCCTCCGCGAATTCTGCGGTCCAGGTGACGTCGAGACCCAAGATGTCCAGCGCGGTGTCCCCGGCAGCGAGCCTGCGGACCATCTCTTCGCGTTGGCCGTCGGCGGCTGCGGGCAGGACGTGCATCTGGAGGTTGTACTCGCCGTTGGATGCCTTAGAGCATTCCGCCGCCGCGGCGGCAAATGAGCCCGAAGGCTCGGGGAAGATGTACCACGCGAGCGTGGGCGTTCCTCCGCTCGCAGTTGGTGTGCCGCTCCCGCATGACGAGGTGAGCAAGGCCACGCCGACGGCGAGGGCAACTACACGAACCAAGCGGCGTAACCGATCTCTCCCGATGGGTCCCCCCTAAGGCTCAGGAATTGCCAGCTTGCTCGGAATGGTACACGTCTCACCTACGACGCGTGACGGTTGATCTGCCGCGGCGTCGTGACCGGCGACCAGCTCGCTGTGACCGAGTGATTCCGGGCGCCGTGGTTGAGTGAGCCCCCCAGGAGATCAGCTCACCGGCTGGACGATGCAGCCTTCGAAAGCTGCCAGCTCGAGTCTTCCGTCGAGCTTCTCGTCCCTTCGATCCGATCCCGTGGAGACCTCGATCGCGGCCCCCATGAAAGCGGAAGCTTCGACCGTTCTTGCTTCATCGCACAGGTTGAGAGCGACGACCCTCACATCACTTTGCGCACGTCGTTCGAACACGACGCAATCGTTGACTGCGGCGAACGCTCCGTAGCCACCACCTTTCAACGCCTCACTCGCTCGGCGGGCTACCAGTAGTCGTTCGGTAAGGGCCAGGAACGAGGTGGGATCGCCCTCTTGAGCCTCCACGCACAGATGTGCGGACTCGGCCACAAGCGGCAGCCACGGCGCGGCGCCCGGCGCGCAGAACCCGCCGTTCCTGTCCGCGGTCCACGGCATCGGCGAGCGTGCCGGGTCGCGGCTCAGCTCGGGTGACTGGAAGCCCCACGGATCGACTATCTCTTCGGGGGTGATCTCGGCACCCGGGAGGCCCAGCTCGTCGCCGTAATAGAGGGTCGGTGTCCCCCGCAGTGTGAGTTGCAGCATGAGAGCGACCCTGGCGAGGTTAGAGCCGAGCCGGCTGATAACGCGGGGTTCGTCGTGGTTCCCCAGAGCCCAGTTAGGCCAGCCGTGGTCCGGGAGCGCTGCCTCGATCTCGCCCACGAGGTCGACGATCGCCTGCGCGGTCCACTGTACGCCGAGGAGGCCGAAGTTGAAGACCATGTGTAGCTCGGCCGCCCCACCTCCGTAATACGCGGCCCACTTAGGCCAGTCGAAGACATGGATCTCTCCTATCGCAACCCTGTCGCCGCCGTACGCATCGAGGACGCGGCGCAGCTCCTCGTACATAGCGTGGATATCGGGGTGACCGGCGTCGTACAGATGGATCTGGGTGTCGTACTCACCAAGCGGACGGTGAAGCTTGACCTCTCCCCGGTTGGGAGGGTTGTCGCGCATCTCCGGATCTTTCATCGGGTATTGCGCGGCGTCGATGCGGAATCCGTCGACGCCGCGGTCGAGCCAGAACCTCAGCACGCCGAACATGGCGTTCTTGAGCTGTTCGTTGCGCCAGTTCAGGTCCGGCATCTCGGACAGGAAAGAATGGCGGTAGTACTGGCCGGTCGCCTCATCGAAGGTCCACGCCGGGCCCCCGAAGCCGGCGATCCAGTTGTTCGGAGGCGAGCCGTCGGGGCCGGGGTCGCTCCATACGTACCAATCGCGCTTTGGGCTGGACCGTGAGGACCGTGACTCGAAGAACCAAGGGTGGACGTCTGCGGTGTGGTTGGGGACGAAATCGACGATCACACGCAGCCCGCGGCTATGGGCCTCAGTCACCAGCCGGTCTACGGCCGCCAGATCCCCGAATAGAGGGTCTACAGCTTCGTGATCGGAGATGTCGTAGCCGAAATCCTTCATCGGCGAGGGGTAGAAGGGGGTCAACCACACCGCGTCGACCCCGAGCGTCCCCGCCAGGTAGTCGAGCCGGGCCGTGATCCCCGCCAGGTCGCCCACACCATCCCCGTCGGAGTCCTGGAAACTCCGTACGTAGACCTCGTAGAAGACCGCTTCTCGCCACCACACACCCGTCATCATCAACCCGCCCTTGGCCCGTTCAGTCAGAGCCGCCAACGTAGGGACCGATTAGTTCTCCTGGGGGTCGTCGTCATAACCTCCTGGTTAGCTGCGATCGATTCTGGTATCGAAGGAACTCGCGACGGGATGGCTAGGCAAGAAACTCGAAGAGAGGAGTCCGGATGAGCGGGGTACGTGTCCTTGTAGGGACCCGCAAGGGTGCTTTCGTTATGACCTCCGACGAGAGGCGCGAGCAGTGGGACATCCAGGGCCCGCACTTCGCAGGGTGGGAGATCTACCACCTCAAGGGTTCTCCTGCCGACCCGAACCGGATCTATGCCTCCCAGTCGACGGGCTGGTTCGGTCAGCTCATCCAACGCTCGAACGACGGTGGCAAGACGTGGGAGCCGGTGGGAAACAAGTTCGAGTACGACGGCGTCCCTGGAACCCACCAGTGGTACGACGGAACCCCCCACCCATGGGAGTTCGCGAGGGTATGGCACCTCGAACCTTCGCTCAGCGATCCGGACACGATCTATGCGGGCGTCGAAGATGCCGCGTTGTTCCGTTCGGTGGACGGCGGCGGATCGTGGCACGAGCTGTCCGGATTGCGTGAAAGTGGCTCGGGCCCGAATTGGGCGCCCGGGGCAGGAGGGATGTGCCTGCACACGATCGTTCAGGATCCGCGCGACGCCGACAGGATCTTCGTCGCCATCTCGGCAGCAGGAGTGTTTCGCACCGACGATGGCGGAAAGACCTGGAAGGTGGTCACCAAAGGCTTGCGCTCGGGAGAGATCCCGACTGAGACCGCCGAGGTTGGCCACTGCGTCCACCGCATTGCCATGCATCCTTCGCGTCCCGACACACTCTTCATGCAGAAACACTGGGATGTCATGCGCAGCGACGACGCAGGCGAATCGTGGTACGAGGTCTCCGGCAACCTGCCCAGCGATTTCGGATTCCCGATCGACGTTCACGCGCACGAGCCAGACACGATCTACGTCGTTCCGATCAAAAGCGATTCCTTGCACTACCCGCCCGACGGAAAGCTGCGCGTTTACAGGAGCCGAACGGGAGGCAACGAGTGGGAGGCCCTCACCGAGGGCCTGCCCCAGAGCGATTGTTACGTCAACGTGTTGCGCGATGCGATGTCGGTCGACTCTCTCGATTCGTGCGGCATCTACTTCGGCACCAGCGGTGGGCAGGTTTACGCATCGACCAACGCGGGTGACAGCTGGGCTCCCATCGTGCGCGACTTGCCGAGCGTGTGCTCGGTGGAGGTGCAGACGCTCGCATGATTCGAGTAGTCCTTCCCTTCCATCTCCGGAACCTTGCCCAGGTCGAGGGAGAGGTGCAGGTCGACGTCGAGGGTGAGGCGACAGCTTGTGCAGTGCTCGACGCACTCGAGAAGCAGTATCCGGTGCTGCAGGGGACTATCCGGGATCAGAGCACCCACAAACGGCGGGCGTTCCTGAGGTTCTTCGCGTGTGGCGAGGATCTGTCGCACGAACCTCTCGATGCTCCACTGCCGGTGGCAGTGGCCGAGGGGGCGGAACCCTTCCAAGTCGTGGGAGCGATGGCAGGGGGTTAACTCGGCGCCTCATCGGGCGGCGCCAGCAACTGACTGATCATCAGATCGCCCGCGAAGCGACCGAATCGCGCCACGGACCCTCCACGCCGGTGTCCAGACATGATGTTGCGGCTTAGAGTGATCTAGGCGGGCTCGACCCGTCTCTTTCTTCCGGCAGTGTCCATCTTGAAGATGCGGAACCAGATGTCCACGGATGGGCCGATGCCAACCGCGAAGAGCATGGTTCCGAATCCCCACTGGCCCCCGAGCACCAAGCCGGAGATGAAAGCGGCTCCCTCTACCAGCGCACGGGCGATTCCCACACTCAATCGCGTCTTGCCAGCGACCGCCAACATCAAGCTGTCGCGCGGGCCGGCCCCCAGCTCAGCTCCGATGTACAACGCCGATCCCAGGCCGATGGTGACGATCCCGCCGATGCACGTGACCGTGCGCAGCGGGACGCTGGCTCTGACAACACCATCCAGGAAGCCGTTCCGTAGCAACAAGTCCTCGAAGGTTCCGATGAGGACCATGTTGGCGATCGTGCCAGGTCCTGGTCTGACGCCGGCGAACCTGGTCAGCACCACCAAGGCAAAACCGATGGCTATCACTGCCTCGCCGAATGCCAGCGGGGTGTGCCGGCGCATCCCATCTGCCAGAACATCCCACGGCGACAGACCGAGGCCTGCACGCAGCGTGAGCACCGTGCCGACAGCAAAAAGAAACAGCCCACAGGCAAGCCGGAGCCATCGGACGAAGCTCATGCAGTCACGCTAGACGGTGCCCGTTACGAACGACTTCGTTCGCGCCCATAGAGCCAACGCGGCGGTGGGGTTGCGTACACCGCGATAACCGCGTCCAGCGCCGGTGCAGTGAGCGAGCAGGCCCTTCCAACCTCTGATGCGCGTAAAACCACGCTCTCAGTCTGAGGATGCCCTCCATTCACGCATTCTGCCGCGACGAGTGCGGGTAGCATCCCCCGCGATGAAAGGTCGCGTGTATCCGCTCGAAGAGCTGCGAGAAAGATTGATCGCGGAGAACGATCTCTACTTCGAGTTCCTGAGAGTCGACTCGATGAGCGCGGGCCTGTACGCACTACCCGCCGGCGCCACCGACCCGCAAACCCCCCACAATGAGGACGAGATCTACTACGTGATAAAAGGCAAAGCCTCGATCAACATCGACGACAACATCCAGCAAGTAGAACCGGGCGCCCTCATCTTCGTAGCCAAGAACGTCGACCACCACTTCCAGGACATAACCAAAGACCTAGAAGTTCTAGTCCTATTCGCGCCCGCCGAAACAGAAACGACCTAGGGTTTGGTCCCGAGCACCCTTCGGAGCGAGCGAAGCGAGCGGAGGGGCGCCAGTAGAAGGCGTCGGCCCGATGCGCCTCACGCGGAGCCGGATGGGCTGCGGCCGTGCTCCGGCCAGAATGGCCACTCCTCGTAGCTTTCACACCGACCGTCTGCAGCGAATCGGATGATCCACAGGTCTCGGTACTCCTCCGTGGGAGGTCTTCCGTAGATGACCTCGACGCGGACAACGGCAGTGTCGTCATCGACGGCTACCAAGCGACTGGACATCGTGAACGCCTCGTCTGGTCCTGCTCGCTCGGCCTCCCACATCTCTTTGATGGCAGAGAGACCTTGGAGCGGGGACCCGTAGGGAGAGTGTTGGTAAGTGGCGGCCTCGGTGAAGAGCCCTTCCACTGCTGCGGTCCCCGGCGATCTCCAGGCCTCCTCGTAAGCCCTTATCCATCGCTGGACTCGTGCCTTCGTTGCGTCGGTATCCATAGGCCGATTCTGATCGACGGCTAGCTGGCAGCGAATACGGCCCCGTTGTTGACGGACCGTTCAGTTATATTGGCAGCTCATCAGGAACGCGATCCAGGGGATGGCCATGGACACGCAGCGCGACCGGCTTGGGGTCTTGGACCGAGGTGCTCTTCGCCTTTGTTTGGCCCCGCTGGGGGAAGCTCAGACCCTTCCCGGCCTTGCGTACAACGACCCGGGCGTCTTCGAGTGGGAGCAGGACACGTTCTTCGAGTCGTCGTGGGTCTGCCTCGGACGCAGCTCGGACTTGCCCGCAACGGGCGACCACAAGGCGATCCGGGTGGGGTCCGAAACCGTGCTTGTCGTTCGGGACGGCGCGGAGATCAACGCCTTCTTCAATGTCTGCAGGCATCGGGGCCATGAGCTCCTCGAGACCGGCACCTGCGCTAACGCCCGCGCTATAAAGTGCCCCTACCACGGGTGGGTCTACGGACTCGACGGCAGCTTGAAGGGAGCCCCCCGCTACAGCGAGATTCCCGGATTCGATGCGGCCGCCTTCTCCTTGACCCCCCTGAGGGTGCAGGAATGGAACGGGTGGGTCTTCGTCAACGCTTCGGGAGACGCCCCGGACTTCTCCGGTCACGCCGGAAGCCTGGATGGATTAACGAAGGATCACGAGTGCGGCCGGCTCGTCACCGTGGCGCGCCATGACTACCTGGTCGAGGCTAACTGGAAGATCGTGACCGAGAACTACCACGAGTGCTACCACTGCCCCCAGATCCACCCCGAGCTCTGCCGGGTGACCTCTCCGGACAGCGGCACCGACGATCCTTCGGACGGCGCCTGGGCCGGTGGTTCGATGGATCTCTTCGAGCACGCCGTCACCATGTCGATGACGGGGGAGAGCGGCGGCAAGATCCTGCGGGGTCTGGATGCCGGCAAGAGCCGCAGGGTCTACTACTACAGCCTATGGCCCAACCTGCTGATCAGCCTCCACCCTGACTACGTCATGACCCACCGCTTGGAGCCTCTGGGGCCCGATAGAACGCGCCTCGAATGTGAGTGGCTGTTTGCCCCGGAAGTAGCCACTGAGGGCTTCGACCCCTCCTACGCGGTCGACTTCTGGGACGTTACGAATCGCGAGGACTGGGGTGCGTGCGAGTCAGTTCAACGTGGAACGGCGTCTCGCGCGTACCGCCAGGGACCGCTCTCGATGGTCGAAGGCACGACGCACCAGTTCATCGCGATGGTCGCGGCGGGATACCTCGAGAGCGCAGTGGTGCCCGCGGGGGATCTCGTTTCCGGCCTCTTATGAGTCTGCGCGTAGCCGGCGCCGATCTGGAGGTCCAGGAACGCGCGCGCGCTTTCGTGGATGCCGAGCTGATCCCGTTCGAGGAGCAAGCCGAGATGAACGAAGGAAAGCTCCCGGTCGAGGTCAAGGAGCGTCACCGTCGCCACGCGCGAGAGCTGGGGCTTACAGCGATGAATATGCCCGCGGATCTGGGGGGCGGCGGTCTTTCGCTCTTTCAGCAGGTACTCGTGTCGGAACAGATCGGCAGAGTCACGAACGCGCTGGGATGGGTTGTGGAGACTCCCGCCGGGTGGCTTCCCAAAGTGGCGACCGATTTCCAGATGAAGACCTGGGTGGTGCCGACCATTCGAGGACAGCGCACGGAGTGCTATGCGATCTCCGAAGAGGACGCGGGGTCCGACGTCGACGCGATCGCTGCCACTGCGCGCAGGGACGGCGACGCGTATGTCCTTAACGGCGTCAAGTGGCACGTCACGTCGGCAAACCATGCGGACCACGCGTTCTTCCAGGCGAAGCTCACCACCGGCCCCCACGCGGGCCAGCATGCGATGTTCATCGTTGATCTGGAAACACCTGGGGTCCGCGTCGTGCGCACGCCCCTGTACAGCCATACCTACGCCGCGCACCATCCCGTGATCGCCTTCGAGGACGTCAGAGTTCCGGTGGCCAACATGGTTGGCGGCGAGGGAGACGGCATGTCTTTCGTCTTCGAGTGGTTCCGTTACGAGCGGCTCATGATTGCCGCGCGTTGTTGTGGAGCTGCCGAGCGGCTCACGGATGAAGCGGCGGCCTTTGCCAAACAGCGCCAAGCCTATGGCAAGCCGATCTCGGAGTATCAAGCGATCCAATTCATGCTCGCGGACTGTGTCACCGAGCTGTGGGCGGCCAGAGCGATGACTTACTTGCTTGCCCAAAGCATCGACGAGGGGTTGGATACGAAGATCGAGCATGCCCGATGTTCGATGGTCAAGCTTTACGCCTCGGAGATGGCGAACCGGGTCGCAGACCGAGCCGTGCAGATCTTCGGGGGGCGCGGCTATATGCGCGAGAACGTCGCCGAGAGGTTCTACAGGGAGCTGCGCGTTGACAGGATCTGGGAGGGCACGTCCGAGATACAGCGCGTGATCATCGCCGACCAGTTATTCAAGCGCGGAACGAAGACGTTGATAGGAATGGAGTGATGCAGCGATGGCAGTAACAGAGATCACGCAGCAGGAGACGAAGTTGGATGAGCTCATCGCCGAGCAAGAAGCAGGCTTCATCGAACGTCAGCAGAAGTCGGCGGCGACGCAAGAGAGAGCACGGGAGTTTCTGGCCGGGGGAGTGACGTCGAACTGGCAGATCTCGAGGCCAGCGACGATCTGGCTTAGTTACGGCTCGGGCTCGAAAGTCTTCGACGTCGACGGCAACGAATTCGTCGACATGCACGGTGGCTACGGGGTAATGGCGGTCGGGCACAACCATCCCGCCATCGTGGATGCCGTCTCCCGCCGGATCCAGCAGGGATCCCATTTCGCGCAGCCCACCGAAGATGTCATCGTCGTGGCCCAAGAGCTCGCCCGGCGTTTCGGGCTACCGCTGTGGCGCTTCAGCAACTCCGGGACGGAAGCCACGATGGACGCGGTCCATCTCATGCGAGCGGTAACGGGCAGAGACCTGATCATCAAGGTCGAGGGGACCTATCACGGGCATCACGACTCGGTCCAGGTGTCTGTCTACCAGGAGCCACCCGAGATCGGTCCCGCCGATCGCCCCAACAGTGCTCCGGCCAGTGCGGGGATCCCCTCAGCGCTGACGGACCTCACTCTGATCGTGCCGTTCAATGATCTCGCTGCGCTGCAACGAACGCTCGAAGAGCACCCCGGCGAGGTCGCGGGCATGATCTGCGAACCGATCATGATGAACGCGGGCATCATCCCGCCGGATGAGGGGTACCTTCAGGGCGTTCGTGACCTGACCCGGCAGCACGGGGCCCTGCTGGCGTTCGACGAGGTCAAGACCGGGATCACCACGGCGGCCGGCGGTGCGATCGAGCGTTACGGCGTTACGCCGGACATCGTCTGTCTCGCCAAGGCCATGGGAGGCGGCTTGCCCTGTGGGGCGATCGGAGGCACGCGCGAGGTGATGGAAGCCATCGCCACGGGGGATTACGAGCAGGTCGGTACCTTCAACGGGAACCCTCTGACGATGGCGGCCGCACGCGCGGCGCTGACCGTTGCATTGGACGCGGCGGCCTACGAGCACTTCGAGCGACTGCAGCAGCTCATGGTCGATGGATGCAAGAAGATCATCTCCGAGTTCGAGTTGCCGGCGTACGTCGTTGCCTTTGGCGCCAAAGGTTGTGTTGTGTTCTCGCCGACGCGAGTACGCAACTATCGCGACTTCCTGGAAGTCGACGATCGCTACAGCCACTGCCACTGGCTGTTCCAACACGCTGGTGGTGTCTTCCTTCCGCCGTGGGGCAAGAGCGAGCAGTGGATGATGTCGGTCCAGCATCAGCCGGAAGATGTGGAGAGATTCCTGCGGAATTTCGCAACGTTCGCCGAGGCGCTTCGTTCCTGATATGCCCACCGGAGAGGTCGAGCTAGTCGAGCTCGTCAAGGCGTTCGATGACGTCGTAGCGGTCGATCACATCGGCGTGAAGATCCGTCCCGGCGAGTTCTTCTCGTTGCTGGGCCCCTCCGGCTGTGGGAAGACGACCACCCTTCGCATGATTGCAGGATTCGAAAGACCTACCGAGGGCCAGATCCTGTTGGACGGGGTCGACATGGTGCAAACGCCACCGCACAAACGCCACGTGAACACCGTGTTTCAGAGTTATGCGCTCTTTCCCCACCTGAACGTGTTCGACAATGTGGCCTTCGGTCTTCGCTACAAGCAATCCGCGCGGCCCCCAAAGGAAGCGGTGCACGAAGCTTTGGCCCGTGTTCGTTTGGAAGGAATGGAGAAGCGCAAGCCCTCGCAGCTGTCCGGCGGTCAGCAGCAACGGGTCGCGCTCGCGCGCGCTCTCGTGCTGGACCCGGCGGTGCTCCTACTGGACGAGCCATTGGGGGCTCTGGACGCTAAGCTGCGAAAGGCTCTGCAGCTCGAACTGAAGGGGCTGCAGGAGAACCTCGGCATCACGTTCATCTATGTGACTCACGATCAAGAAGAAGCCTTGACGATGTCCGACCGGATGGCGGTCATGTCCGACGGACGCATCGAACAGGTTGGCTCGCCTCAGAACATCTACGAAGAGCCTTTGACTGCCTATGTCGCGGACTTCATTGGCACCTCCAACCTGATGACGGGGCGGGCGATGGGACGGAACGGGGGCCGCGGGTGCGTGGTGCGCTGCGGTGACCTCGAGCTCGAGGCATGGGACGGAGATGTCGCTGCCACCGGTGATGTGCTGCTGGTGATCCGGCCGGAGAAAGTGGATGTGCAGCCGCACGGTAGCGAGGGCGGCAACCACGTTCCGGGCATGGTGGAGCGCGTGGTCTACGTCGGAGCCAGCACGCAGTTGATGATCAGGCTTCTTACGGGAGTCTCGCTGCAGGCGATGCTGCCTACCGGTGCTTCGGTGACGGCCTACGACCAGGGGAGTCCCGTGTCGGTGCACCTCCCTCCAGACTCCCTGCGTGTTCTTGCTCCCCAAGCATCAGCCGGTAACGCCACGCCGCAGCCGCCGGGCTAGGGCTCAGATCTGGGTGGCGAAATCGATGGCCGTCCCGCGCTGGTCTTTCGTGAGCCTGCGATAGATCAGGAATCCGATCGTGATCGCGGTGAGAGTCAGGATCAACATGAGACTTACGGCCGCGTTGATCGCAGGTGTGGGCGAGCCGCGCGAGGAGTTATAGATCTTGACCGCGAGGGGCTCGCTCGATGCAGGGCCCGACAGATAGCGCACCGTCACGAAGTCATCGATCGAGTCTGCGAATACCAGAGCGAAGCTGACGAGGATCGCGGGGTAAAGGAGGGGAAGAAGAACGCGTCTGATGGCCTGGGTCGGCGACGCGCCGAGGTCCATGGCAGCTTCTTCATACTCCTTGCCGATGGAAAGAAGGCGCGCTCGCACGATGATGACGGGATAGGAGATCTGATAGGTGATCAGTCCTATCAACTGGGCCATCGTGCCCAGTAAGACGAACTTCAACAGATAGGTCAGGACGAAGAACATCGCGATGCCGATGATGATTTCGGGCATCACGAAAGAGAGCAGCATGAAGAAGTTTGCTCCTGTGGCAACTCGCCCGCGCCAGCGATCCAATCCAACGGCGAAGAGGACACCCAGGGGGACCGCGATCAGCATCGTGGTGATGGAAAGTCGCAGGGTTTGAAAGATGGCGGCGTGCAACTCTGGGTCGTGCCACAACGAGTCCGTCGGGTCACCCCACCACCAGCGAAACGAGAGCCCCTGGAGAGCGCTGCGCGAGCGTCCGGAGTTGAACGAGATCATGACAGCGATAAGCACCGGAACCAGTGACCACGCCAGATAGGCCCACGTTATGGCCTCCAGGAAGCGCGGCTTGCGCCATGGATCCTTTAACCATCCCCTGAGCCGGCCGGTGGGGAGCTTGCTCCGCTCCGAGGTTCGCGATTGCTCTGCGAGAGCCGTGCTCACGACGTCATCGAGCGCGCGGTGCTGCGCAGGTAATAGATCATGGGCACGACCAGGAACACCATGAGGATGACAACGAGCACGGCTGCCTCAGGGCCCTGGCCGGTGGATCCCACGGCGTCGTCGACGATGTTCCCGAACATCGTTGTCTTGGGCGAATTCGACAGCAGATTGTTCGTGTAATAGTCGCCGAACATCGGCAGAGACACGATGACGATCCCCGCGAGGATCGCCGGTTTCGACAGGGGCAATGTGACCCGCAGGAAGGTCTGAACCGGGCTTGCCCCCAGATCCCTGCCTGCCTCTAGCAGGCTTTGGTCGATGCGATCGAGGAATGCATACAACGGCAGAATCATGTAGGGGATGTATCCGTACACCAAGCCCAGGATGATCGTGATGGGCTTGCCCTCTAACCACTGCACCGGGTGCGCGGTGAGATGCAGAAAGGTAAGCACGTCGTTGACGTATCCCTGGTTCTGCAACAGGTTCACCCATGCCAGCATCCTCATGAGATAGCTGATCCAGAAGGGGCTGATCAACAGTACGAGCATGAGTGTCTTGCGGCGACCGCCATAACGCGCGACGAAGTACGCAACCGAATAGCCGATGATCACGCAGAGCAGACTCGCTACGAGGACATAGAAGATCGTCCGGAAAATCGCCGGCTGGAAGAAGGCGTTAGGTCCAAAGATCTTGGCGAACGTCTCAGAGAAATGTAGCCCCGTCCAGTACCAGGGCTCGTAGACCGGCAACGCACTGCGAAAGATCGGATCGATCGTCCCAAAGGCGATGGATAAGACAACATAGAAGGGCAGTAGGAAGAAGAAGGCAAGCCACAAGATCCCCGGCGCTGCGAACGAGGGCCAGAACCAGCGGGGATACCAGACACCGCCCCTGCTCGCCGAGCGACCCTTCCTCTTTAAGGCGGAGCGACTCTCGCTACGCCTTAGCACCCGATTTGAACTCCTCCCACGCGTTGTGCCACAGATTGTCGACGCTGGGGCTGAGCTCCAAGAGCTCGTAACCGGTTTGGAAATCGGACTCGCGAACAACTGCCTCCTTCAGCCACGGGAAGAGATACGGCTCGCCCTGTGCACTCTTGATCGTCGTGAGTCGCTCAGGGTCTGCCTTTATCTGCGGGGGCTGGTAACCGACCCACGAGAAGTTGTCCATCGAGTTCTTGAAGTCGAGGATGTAGTTGAGGAACAGATGGGCAAGCACAGGGTTCTTCGCCCGGCTTGGGATGCCGATGAGATCGTTGCCGATCACACCTTTGCGGTCCTTCGGATACCAGTATCCGATCGTCTTGAAGTATTTCTGCGTGTAGTGCGGCACGTAGAACCACGCCGCGGCGGCATCGCCGGACCACGCTTGGTGAAGGACGAACTCGCCTTCAGGCAGCTTTGCGTAGGCGCCGTTGATGGTTGCCCGTACGTTCACCGCCGAGATCAGGTCGATCAGATCTTTCTTCGCAGTGTTGATGGCCGAGGCACTCGACGTGTTCACATCGGTAATGCCGTTCTTGAGCAGAGCCATGCCGATCGCTTCGCGGTAGTCGTCGTAGATGCCTACCTTGCCCTTGTACTTGGGATCCCACAGGATCTCGTAGGGATTGCTCATCCCGTGGATCACGTCGTCATGTATGGCGTCGCGCCGGTATTCGATGCCGGTCGTGTAGACGGTGTACGGAACGCTGTAGCGCCAGCCCTGGTCGTAGAAGGGGTTCTGGAAAACGCGCCAGCAATTCGACGCGAGGTTGGGGATGTAGTCGTGGTTGAGCGGTTGGAGGATCTTGGCCCCCGTGAGCTTGCCCATCACGTCGATGGTGGGGAAGAACACATCGAAGTTGAATTGATTCGTTCGGATCTTCGAAAGAGCTTCATCCATGTTGTTGAAGGTCGTGATCTCGAAGTTGCAGTTGTATTTGTCACAGAATCCCTTGACGACCTTCTTCCAGAGGTACTGATCCCAGTTGTAGATCTGCAGCGTGGCGTTCTTTTCGGGTTGCAGTCCGCTCTTGATGGCGGGGTTGTCGCCGAACAGCGGAAGAGTCACCGGGTTGTCGGGTCGCGCTAGTTTGAAGGCGCCACTCGTGGTGTGCGTGGTTCCCGGCCTTGCGCAAGCGGCAAGTAATGCAGAGGTTGTCGGAAGCGCCGCGGCCGCTCCCGCGGAGAGACGCAGGAACTCCCGTCTAGATAGTCGACTCGGACGTTCCCGTGGGTGTCTCGCCACAGCAGCTTCCCCTTGATCGATCCTGCCAGCCGGACGTCTCGAATAGTAGACTGACTCGTCAATTATGCAAACGCCCCCAAACTCCTGGATCGCGCTCGCGTGAGTCCGCGCCCCAATGTGGAGGAGGAGCGGCGTCGTCAGATCCTCGAAGCTGCGTGTGAGGCGATCGCCGAACGAGGTTTTGCGGCGGTGCGTATCTCGGATGTTGCTGCTAAGGCGGCTACCAGCACGGGTACCGTCCACTACTACTTCGAGAACCGCCGTGATGTGCTGCGCCAAGCATTGCGCTTTGCTTTCGAGCAGTCGCTCAACCGGCAGCTGGGCGAACTCGCCAGGTTACGCAGTCCCCGCCGCCGCCTCGAGCGTTTGATCGAGCTGAACCTTCCAAATGCGGAGGAAGTCACCCAGGAGTGGATCGTTTGGATGGAGTTTTGGCTCGAAGCTGTCCACCACCCGGAGATGCGCCCGATGAACGAACAGCTCTATGGCAGATGGCGCAAGGTGGTGGGCGACATCATCGCCGACGGTCAGGCGGCGGGCGATTTCAGGGAAGATGTCGACGCTGACAGCCTCGCTAACCGCTTCGTGGCATTGATGGATGGCCTTGCGATCCAGGCTCTTTTGCATTCGCCGCAGATGACGGTGGCAAAGATGAGACGTGTGCTCGGCGATTTCGTAACTAGCGACCTGTCCGCTAGGGCCATTGCAGCCCGCACGAGCTAGATAATAAACTGACGGATACGTCAACTACGGCGGGAGCTTCAGCAGGCTCCTGGGGAGGCTTGCGATGAACGAGAGCTACGACGCACTGGTGGTCGGCGGCGGCCACAACGGCTTGACCGCGGCTGCGTATCTCGCCCGCGGGGGTCTTCGTCCTCTGGTGCTCGAGGCGCGGTCCAAGACAGGTGGGGCCGCGGCCACCGATTCACCGTGGGGGCCGGACTTCAAGGTGACGACGCTGTCTTACGTCATGAGCTTGATGCCGCCAACGATCATCCGAGACCTGGCGTTGGAGCGACACGGCTACAAGGTCTTTCCCATGGGGCCCTATTACCAGGCGTTCCCCGACGGCAGGTCGATCTCTCTCTACGCGGACGACGCGCAGCGCAACCGCGATGAGATCGGCAAGTTCTCGAAGAAGGACGCCGACGCCATGGATCGCTGGGACGCATGGCTCATTGGTCTGGCCGACGTCCTGGGCCCCCTTCTCATGGTGGCGCCTCCGAACATAGGCTCTCGCAAGGCATCTGACCTGTTGGAGCAGCTGAAGCTTGCGTGGCGTTTCCGTGGGCTTGATGTGCGCACCGTCGCTGACATCACCAGGCTCATGACCATGAGCATCACGGACCTCCTCGACGACTGGTTCGAGTCCGAGCAGGTCAGGGCGGCGCTTGCCATCAACGGTGTGATCGGAACGTGGGCAGGCCCCGACGAACCTGGCACGGCTTACGTGATGGCGCACCATTCGATCGGCGATGTGGGTGATGGGCACCTTGGCGGGTGGGGGTTTGCCGAGGGTGGGATGGGCGCGGTTGCGGACGCGATCCGGAGATCCGCGGAGGAGCTCGGCGCGACCGTGCGAACTGATGCCCCTGTGGAGAAGATCCTGGTGCGCAACGGCAGGACCGAAGGCGTGGTGTTGCGGGGCGGTGAGGAGCTTCGTGCCGGAACCGTGGTCTCCGCCATCCACCCGAAGATCACATTTCTCCGGCAGATCGATCGCTACGAGCTGCCCGATGAGTTCGTCTCCGACATCGAACGATGGAAGACGCGCAGCGGAGTTGTAAAGATCAATCTGGCTCTCTCGGAGCTTCCCGACTTCATCGCGGATCCCGGCACCCAGCCACAGCCCCATCACAGCGGGTCGGTCGAGCTGGCTCTTTCGACTGATTACATCGAAAGAGCGTTCCAGGACGCCAAGGAGGGCCGGGGGGCAGAGCGTCCCTTCGTCGACGGGTGCATCCCGTCTTTCTTCGACAAGACTCTGTGCCCGGAGGGCACCCACATCATGTCTCTGTTCACGCAATGGGTGCCGCACAACTGGGCCGACTCCCCTCACACCGAAGAACTGGAGGCGTACGCCGACCGCGTAGTCGACGGTTACACCGAGCTCGCGCCGAACTTCAAGCGTGCGATCATCCACCGCCAGGTAGTCGGGCCATATCAGATGGAACATGAATACGGATTGATCGGCGGGAACATCTTCCACGGGGAGCTGTCTGCCGAGCAACTGTTCCACATGCGTCCGGCACCCGGCTACGCCGACTTCCGCTCGCCTATAAGCGGCCTTTACCAAGCGAGCTCCGCGACCCACGGCGGGGGAGGGGTGTGCGGGATCCCCGGTTATCAAGCGGCGCGGGCCATCTTTAAGGACCGCACCAAGAGGGGCCGCCGGTTCGCCAGGAGCCAGTGACTGACGTGGCAACCTCGCGTCTCGAGGGCAGCGCCTCGATCGCAGCTCTCGAGAGGATGCTCGAGGCCTCGTCGGTGGCGGTTGTCGGCGCCAGTCCGCGGCCCGGATCGTTCGGGCGCGAGATGCTGCTCGAGTTGAGGCGTGGTGGCTACGACGGCGAGGTCTTCCCGGTCAATCCGCGCTACCCCGAGATCGGCGGAATGCCTTGTCATCCGAGTCTCGAGGCGATCGGGCGCCCCGTCGACGCGGTGCTCTTGGGCGTTCCGAACGCATTGTTGGAGTCGCAGATGGAGGCTGCCGCGGCGGCGAGGGCCGGCGGAGCAATCATCTTCGCCAGCTGCTACGAAGAGGCTCGTCCGGGAGTACCTCCCCTGACCGAGCGGCTCGCCGCCATCGCACGCACTGCCGGTATGTGCATATGCGGCGGGAATTGCATGGGCTTTTTGAACGTCGAACGCGGCTTGAGGGCGTGCGGCTTTTCGATGCCAAGTCTTGCCCCCGGCGCGATCACGTTCATCACGCACTCCGGTTCGGCTTTCGCCGCTCTCGCGCACAACGACCGCAACCTTCGCTTCAATCTGGTCGTATCTGCAGGCCAGGAGCTGGTGACCACCGCTGCCGACTACCTGGAGTATGCGCTGGGACTGGAATCGACACGCGTAGTGGCGCTCTTCCTCGAGACCGTTCGCGACCCGGCCCACTTCCAGGGCGCGCTGGCACTCGCCGCGGAACGTCAGGTACCGATCGTTGCTTTGAAAGTCGGCAAGCACGAGCGAGCCAAGAGGCTGGTAGAGGCACACTCGGGCGCGCTGGCAGGGTCCGACGCTGCCTTCGAAGCGCTGTTCGACGGCTACGGCGTCTCGCGAGTAGCCACGTTGGACGAGCTTGCCGACACCGCCGAGCTGTTTTCCGCCGGGCGAAAAGCGGCACCCGGCAGGCTTGCTGCGATCCACGACTCCGGAGGAGAACGCGCGCTGTTGGTCGATGTAGCGGCGGATGTAGGGATCGACTTCGCCGCACTTTCACAAGCAACCATCGTCCGTCTCGAAAGTGTGCTCGAGCAGGGTCTCTCTGCAACCAATCCGCTGGATGCATGGGGGACGGGGAACGATGCCGAACAGATCTTCCGAGAATGCATGGATGCGTTGTTGAACGATCCGGAAACCGCCGGGCTCGCATTCTGCGTTGATATGACCACGGAGAACGAAGGGGTCGGAAGCTACGTTCAGACCGCGATCGACGTCTATCCGAAAACCGAGAAGCCACTGGCGATGCTGGGGAATCTCGCCAGCGCCATAGACCGCTCGGATTCGGCGAAGCTGAGGGAGGCCGGCATCCCGGTGCTGGAAGGGACCACAACGGGATTGGCTGCATTCCGGCATCTCTTCGCCTACCGCGATTTCGTATCTCGCCCTCGCGTGCCTGCAACAGCTATCGATGTGGCCCTTTCCCTCCGATGGCGGGACCGCATGACCGCATCGGATGCCCTGTCGGCCAGCGAGGCGCTCGCGCTAATCCGCGATTACGGCCTTCCGACTGTTGCTGCGGCCCCCGCAACGAACGCCGACGAGGCCGTGGGTGCTGCGGACGCGATCGGCTGGCCGGTAGGGCTGAAGACCGCGGCGCCTGGGATCGCGCATAAGAGCGAGGTGCGCGGGATCGTGCTCGGCATCGCCGGCCCGGATCTTCTGCGAGCTGCTTATGAGGACGTCGCCGCTCGACTGGGACCCGAGGTAATCGTGACGGGCATGGCTCCGAGCGGAGTTGAGATCGCACTTGGGATCGTTCGGGACGAGCAGTTTGGCCCCCTGGTGATGGTTGCCGCGGGCGGGGTGCTGGTCGAGGTACTCGACGAGCGCGTCTTCGCTTTGGCGCCCGTGGATCATGAACGTGCCATGGAAATGTTGAGCAGGCTCCGGCTGCGGCACCTACTCAAGGGCGTTCGAGGTGAGCCTTCTGCCGACATCGATGCAGTCGCAAGATCGATAGTCGCTCTCTCGCGTCTGGCGGACGACCTGGGGGCAGTGATCGACGCGCTCGACGTCAACCCGATCATCGCCGGGCCCGATGGGTGCGTTGCTGTTGACGCGCTCGTCGTCCCGCGCGCTTCACTCAAGTCGTAGCGAGCGTGGATCTCGGTCTCAGCCCTGCCGAAGTCGAACTGCAGTCAAAGGCGCGTGCTTTTACCGAGGAACATCTGTTTCCTTACGAGATCCAATGTGAACACGAGAACGGTCTTCCCGACGCGACCATCGAATCGATCAAGGAAGCTGTGGTCGCGAGCAACTTGAACGCGATCAATCACGACCGCTCCAACGGGGGCCGAGGGCTCGACCTATTCCAGCAGGTGCTCGTGCAAGAGGAACTTGGGAAGGCTACGGGCGCCCTGTGGGATGTCGTGTGGCGTCCCTCCATCCCGCTGAAGTGGTGCACCGAGACTCAGAAGGACGAGTATCTGCGTCCCGCATGCCGGGGCGAGCGGCGTGATTGCTATGCGATAACCGAAGAAACTGCCGGGTCCGATGCAGGCGGCATCATGACTACCGCGGCCCGAGACGGGGACGGATTCGTCATCAACGGAGAAAAGTGGTACGTCACCGTCGGCGATGTGGCCGACTTCATCCTGGTGCATGCGCACGTTGATGGCGATGCGCAAAAACCAACGGTCTTCATCGTCGACAAAGACCTTCCGGGTGTCGAGCTAGTACGAACCCCCCGCTACATGCACACCTTCGTTTTCGAACATCCGATCTTCAGCTTCACCGGCGTACGTGTGGGGGCCGACAAGATTCTGGGACAGATCGGCCAGGGTTACGAGCTCACCAAGGATTGGTTCGTCGAGGAACGATTGATGATCGGCGCCAGAACGGTGGGAGCGTCTGTACGGGCCCTTCAGCTGTCGAGCGCGTTTGCTAACGAGCGAGTGGCATTTCGCAGGTCGCTTTCGGATCACCAGGGCGTTGAATTCATGCTTGCCGACATGGCGGCCGAGATCATGGCGGCGAAGTCTCTTCTGTACCGAGTGGCGGCGGACGCCGCTCGCGGGCGCCTCTCTCGCGGGCAGCTTCACGCGCAAGCGGCTGCCGTGAAGCTCGTGTGCTCCGAGACCGCGGGCCGCGTGATCGACAAGGCGGTTCAGATCCACGGGGGCCGTGGCTACATGCGTGAACAGCCGGTGGAACGACTGTGGAGGGAGTTGCGCGTCGACAGGATCTGGGAGGGAACGTCCGAGATCCAGCGGGTCATAATCGGCAGGGAGCTGCGCAAGCGGGGGCCGGCCCTGTACACCGACTGGTCCTAGTGGGCCCAACGCCCGGGCTGCGACCGTGGCGGTCCCAGAGCGTGTCCGCCTCGCCGGGCAGCACTCGGGAGGGTTTTGGCCCTACTGGGATTGGGCTATCCTGCGAGGGCTCTGACGCCGCTACGAGCCGTACGCCCGTGGGCGTTCTCTCTATCCAAAGCGGTCAAGGAAGGACTCGTCGAACTAGGACACGCTGGGAAACCGAAGCTCGGGTGAGCTAGCCGTGGCGCGGGTTGGTCACGCATCGGTGGACGATTGGGGGAACTAATGACTCTTACGGGCCGCGGCAGCGTTGCTTCGGCGGGGCGAAGGGTGGCTTCTCTGGGGCTAGCGGTTGCCCTTCTCGTAACGCTCATCCAATCCGGTGAGAGGGCGAGCGCGACAACCTGCGTCCTCAACCCCGTTCTTCAGGATTTCACCGTCAACCAGGGGCTAGGGAGCTCTTCCCAACCAACTGCTAACTACAACCCGCTCGCGCGCGGGAAGGAGACTGAGGTCCGCCTCTACCTCAGTAAGCCAAGTTGCGCTACCAATGGACAATCGATAGGTCTTACCAGCGCAACATTGACCATGCGCATCTCAGGGTCGACCACCAAGACATATCTGCCACTGCTACGAGTAAGCACGACGACCCCGGCTCCGCTCGTCAATTACACATCGGCTCCGGCCCCCGATTCGACCGGCGACCCCGAATTCGTCGTGCCTGGCCCCGACCTGATCTCGTCCACACCCACGTCGCGTTTCACCGCTACCTTCAGCGCCACGATCAACTGCACCACCTGCGCGGCGCCGTTGACCTTCACATCCGCCGCGGGCAGGGCTATGACCTCAACCGTCGAGCAGCGCACGAGAGCATTGCGCGTTCTGGTGGTCCCCATGGGTGCGGCTTTGACAAGCACCGACAGCAGCACGTTGCAAGCAGGGCTCAACAGTTTGTCGCGGATGCTTCCGGTTCCGAAAGTGGGCGGTCAATTGACCGGACCGTTGTCTTCGACTTCGACGGTCGGAGGTATCCGATATGCCGTCAACTCCGGCGTCGCCTCAGTTCCTCTCACGAACGGTAAGTACTGCGGAAACCTCAACAACTTCGATGCGATCAAGGCCGAGCTCGCGCAGTACCGCAATGACTGGAACGCTGCGAACTCCGCGAACACGACGAATCCGGATGCCAACCCCACCGCCGACATCGTGCTCGGGGTTATCTCCGACACGGCTTCTCTGGGAGGAGACAGCGGCTGCGCTGAGGGCATGGCCTCAACAAGGAGTCCGGAAGCATGGGTCCGCCTCGTGCCACCGACGACCACTCCTTCGACGGCCGGCTCGCTGATGGCGATGGAGATCGCCCATACCTTCGGTGCAGAGGGAAGTTGGGCCGATCCCTTCAGCCCCACTCACTCAGCCAATACGCAAGCGGATGTGGGGACCAACCGGGCCTATAACGTCACCACTCGCAAGTTCTTGACGGACGATCGCTCCGCAATGAAGAGCTCGGGGACCGGTTGGAACCAGGACACCACCGTCTATGAGCAACGAGACTTCAACTTCCTGCTGTGCCGACTCGGCGGACAGCCCAACACCGATTGCCTGACGACGGGCACAGTGGGAACCGTCAACGGAGTGGCCAGTGGGCCTACCTTCGTCATGTCGGGAAAGACCGACAACACGCCTGCGGGCACACACGTCGTCGAGGGCTTCAACACGCAGAACGTGGCTTTCACTGAACGACCGGCATCCAGTCCCTACACGTTACGGTTCCTGCATGGCACCACCGTCGCCTCCCAGATTCCGGTGGCCGTGCAGTTCGGAACGTCGGTGCACATACCGAATCAGAATCCAGATCAGACGGCCCCGACGGGCTTATTCACCGTGGCCGTCCCGTTTCCACTCAACGCGGATCCCGATCGGATCCAGCTCGTATATCAATCGCCGAGCGGGTCGCAGGTCGTTCTGTTCTCGTCGGTCAAGAACGGGCAACCAGCCCTCCGAGACTTCTCGGTTTCGGGTGGTGGCGGCTTCGTTGACTACACCGCGGGGGCAGCCGATCCAAGTGGGGACGATTTCAATCCCGCTCTGACGCGCGACGGGAAGTGGATCGCGTGGATCGGCTCGGGCGACGGTCCCACCTTGGAGGTCGGTTCCACCTCAGATATCAGCAAGAGCGACTTCTATTACCCCTCAGATGTCCAGACGGCGATCAATCCTTCGTGGAATCCTGCAGGGACCGAGCTAGCCTTCGCCGGGGCTGAATCTTGCGAGGATCTATGCGCTACCGGTGACATCTATACGGTCCCCGTCGACACGAGCAGCGGGAAGCCCGTCTTCGACGCGGAGCATGAGACCAAGATCTACGACGGTGCCGACCCCGAAAACCCCTACGGCCCTCCTCCCGCAAACAACCCCTCGTTCTCACGCGACGGAAGCCAGATCGCGTTCGATGCGGGAGGAA
>JAXDJR010000053.1:0-6964 GCA_034667545.1 Actinomycetota bacterium | reverse complement strand
GCCGGTCTGGTGGGAGCCGAGTTCAGGATCGGTCTTGTCTATGGGCTGGTTGCCTATGGTTTGTTCCGATACTTCGAGGTCGAGGCTCGGCGGAGCGCTACCCTCGAACGCGTTTAGGCATCTTCTCACGGTTGCGCTTGTAGAACCTTCTCGAAATCTTCACATCTCCCTCTCGCTGCCTGCCCACAGCGTGGCTACGGTTCTTACATGAGATCGCACACTTTTGAGGTCGACGTGCTGGCTTCCGGCCGACACGCATTCGTCGACCTCACCGACGACCTGAGAACCGGGATCAGGGAAGCAGCCATCGAAGAAGGTTGCCTGGTCGCTTTCTGCACCCACACGACCTGCGCGCTCATGATCAACGAATGGGAAGATGGGGCCATGAACGATGTTGCGCAACGATTGCGCGCTCTGGTCCCCGATGGCATCTATTACGCGCACGATGACATGACCCGCCGGACGCAGAATTTTAACGACCAGGCGGAAGAAAGAAAGAACGGGCCCGCCCATGTAAGTCAGATGATCGTCGGCGGAACGTCTCTCGCGATCCCTGTGAGCAACGGCGAGCCCGCGTTCGGCAGATGGCAGCGCCTTGTCATGTTGGAGCTGGATGAACCCAAGGATCGCAAGATCCTCTTTCACATCTTCGGGGAGTAGGCCCCTAAGACGCCACCGTTCCACCCGTGCGCCAGTACTTGCCTGCGTCTCGTGACAGAAAGCTCTCGTCGACGAGGTAACGGCGCAAGGTGGCGTAGTCGTCGTGATAGCGCTTGAGTATCCGGTTGACCTCGCGCTCTTCGTAATAGTGACCGGGCTCGAACTCCTGGGCGAGGTGATTCAGGACCGCCACTCGCTTAGCACGAGCTGCGGGCATCGACACCAGCCGTCCTCCCTTGAAGAATCGCGACAAGACCTCGTCTTCGGGTGAGCCCTCTCGCCCGCCCTCGGAGCGGCGGCGTCCGGCGGCGCGGGCCGCGTCGCGTAGCTCGTCGATATCGAAGATAAATCCATCCTCGTCTTCACCGATCAGGCCCCCGTCCACGAGCCGGCTCAGGGCGGTGGCGAGCGTCCGGGGGCCGAGGCCGGTCTGAGTTGCAACTTCGTCCCGTGTCTTCGCTCCCAAGATCACCGCGGCAGCTACCCGAAGGCGAGCAGGCTCGGCCAGCAGGCCCAAGAGGCGGTCGCCGTGGTTCCGTTGCATGATGTGAATCATGCAGGATGCGAGTGTCTCGGGGCGCCCGGAGTGATGGAGCAATCCCCGCCGCCTCCTCGGCCGTATCACCTTGTGTGGTCAATTTCCGATGAGTCGTTGCTCGCAGCCATGGGATCCGGCGATGCCGAGGCTGCAGCCGCGTTCCTCCGACGGTTTCAGGCCCGGGTTTTCGGGCTTGCCCTCACTGTGGTCAGAGACCGAGGCACCGCTGAAGAGGTGGCTCAAGAGACCTTCGTGAGGGCGTGGCGGCACGCAGCGGCTTACGACTCTCGTCGGGGCCGGGTCTCGACGTGGCTGCTGTCGATCACCAGAAACCTGGCTGTCGACAGGATAAGGACTAAGAGGGCTCAGCCCATCGATCCTGAGGTGTTGATGTCGATGGAGTTGCCCTCCACCGAGCCGGATCCGGAGCATGCTGGGATCAACGCACATGAGAGCGTGCGCGTGCATCGAGCATTGAGCACGCTGCCCGCCGAGCAGCGCCAGGCCTTATTGCTGGCATCTTTCTACGGGCGTACTGCAAGGGAGATAGCGGAGTTGGAAGGGATACCGATCGGAACAGTAAAGACGCGCATCCGAACCGCGATGATCAAGCTGCGTTCGCAGCTCGAGGTGACAGATGAGCGCTAGGTCTGGTTGCGACGAGGTGCAAGAGCTAGCTGCAGAGCTGGCTTTGGGCATTGCGAGCGGCGAAGAGCGCGCCCGCGCTTTGGAGCACCTCGCAGTCTGTCCGGCGTGCCGCGCCATCGTCGAGGAGATGTCCGATGTTTCCGACGAGCTGCTGCTGGCGGCCCCCGCTCTAGAACCGCCGGTGGGTTTCGAAAGCCGCATGATCGATCGCTACCGGGGGGGCAGGAGGAAGAAGCCGAGGCTTGCGATGATCCTGGCAGCGGCAGCATTGCTGCTTATAGCTGGCGCGGGCGGCACCTATCTAGCTCTTCGACCCGACGTCCGTTTCGCCAACCATTACCGCCAAGTATTCGCCGCCGCCCAGGGTCAGTACTTCGCGTCGTCCCCCCTCTACAGTGGCGATCGCCCCCTTGGTCAAGCATTCGCCTATCAGGGCTCGCCCTCGTGGGTGTTCGTGGTCCTTAACGGGGCGAACACTGCCAACCGATACAAGGTGAAACTCGTCACGCGCAATGGCACTGAGATTTCGCTCGGCAGCTTTACGCGCTCTCCAGGGACTACCAGTTGGGGGAAGGCTCTTCCGGTTGACCTCCGCTCGGTGTGGACCGTTCGGCTGGTCCCGGATCACGGAAGCACCCTGGAGGCTGAATTCAGCCGGCACTAACCCTTCAAGCTGACCGGAGTAGCACCCGGATCCGTCCGGTTGTTTGGTCCACCCAGCGCGAGCTCGTGGATCGCTCGGCCTCTCGCACATGACCCTCCCGACCCTTGGGTCCTGCGGCTGCTCAGTCCGTCAGCACGCCAGCAGCAGAGTCCGCCTTGGCGCGCTTGGCCGCGGCGGAAGCGGTGGCTTCCTCGGCTTTCGTGCGGGCGCGCATCGCCTCCCGCTCGGCGCGGCCGGCCTCCTTGGCAAGCTTCTTAGCTTCGGCTTCGGCTGCGTCGGCATCCTCCGCGAGCTCGACGGCGCGCGTTTCGGCCTCGGCCTGGCGAGGCGAGCGCGCGGGCTGCGGCGCCGATTCGAATGAATCACTGCCCGTCGCGTCGAATCCGCCGGGCTCGAGCTCACGAGACAATCTGCCGGCGCGAAGGGCAGCGCCCGCCTCTTCATCCGCGGCCGCGGCCATCAGGCTTTGGGTCACGAGGTTCTTCAGCTGCTGTGTTGCCTGGCGGCCGCTCGCTTCTGTGATCCCTTGCGCTTCGCCCAGCAACTTCGCCACCTGCGAGCGCACCTCAGCATTCAGATCACGGAGGTCTCCGCCCTCGCCGCGCTGAGCGGCACGTAACCGTCCGGCGCTCTCCAGAAGGTCGTTGACCCCGGTCGGATCCGAGCGTGCCAACTGGTTCAGCGTCCATGCCGCCACACTCGGTTTCGCGAGGCGCTTTACCTCGGCCGCTCGTTCCTTGTCTCCGGCCCCCGATAACTCTTTGGCGCGGACATTCCGACGAGCGGTGAACTCGTCAAGGGGGGCCGCGTAAAGTTCGTCGGTAGCACCGTCCTCGATGGTCACGAGGCAACCTTACGGATCCGCCGCGTGGGGCTTCTCAGTTGCCCGGTTCGCCCTGGCTCGTCTCGCCTAGATCCTGTTCGCCGGCCCCCGACTTGCCCGGCCCGTCCGCAGGTGCTTCCGTTGGTTGTGGATCACTCGGTGGCTTGTTGGTTTCGCCTTCACGATCGTGCTCGTCCTTGTTCTTGTCGTCTGGCATGGATACCTCCTCTGGTCCGGCGAGCGTTCATCCTCCCTTACGGTTTGGGATGTGGAAGACGTCCTCATATGCGGTGGAGGGCCCGCCGGCCTCGCCGCGGCGTTGTGGCTTGGACGCTACCGGCGCAAGGTGCTCGTCGTCGATGCTGCCCGACAACGGAACCGCGTTGCAACCCACAGCCATGGGTACCTGACGCGAGATGGATCCGCCCCGGGCGATCTGCTTGCTGCCGCCCAGGCCGATGCCAAGGCGTACAGCACGGTTGAGTTTCAAGATGGTGAGGTCCAAGGGGCATCACGGTCGGCCGAAGGGTTCACGCTTAGAACCGACCGGGGCTTGATCGACGGCCTGCGCGTGATCCTCTGCACCGGGGTTACCGACGAATTTCCCTCCATCCCGGGATTCGGGGAGCTCTACGGCAGTCACATCTTTCATTGCTCTTGTTGCGACGGCTATGAGAGCAGCGGTCTCGAGGTGCTGGCCATCGGTTGGGGCGAGCACGTCGCCGGGTACGCCCTCGATCTTCTCGAATGGGGGGCCAAGGTGCGGTTGGTTACGAACGGCAACACCTTCGAGGGCGACGACGCGTGCCGCTCAGCGATGAAGCGCTACGACATCGAGCTGATCGAGGAGATGGTTGAAGAGTTCTATGTCGAGGATGGCGTCATGACGGGGGTCAGACTGGGATCGGGTCGGCAGCTTTCGGCGCAGCGAGCCTTCTTCTCCATCGCGCACCACCCTCGCAACGAATTCGCGCGCGCCCTGGGTTGTGCGATAGATGAGATGGGTTACGTGGAAGTGGGACCTCATGGAGAGACCTCGGTCGACGGGGTCTACGCAGCCGGAGACCTCACGCCCGGCGAACAGCTGATCCAAGTGGCGGCTGCTGAGGGGGCCGTGGCGGGGATCGCGTGCGCGATGTCGCTGCGAGGTTTTGAGACAGAATCGGTGGCTCCCGATCCGGGCCCCGATCCCGAAGCTGAGTTGCACAGTTCCAACTAAAGATTCCCGTCGGTTCCGCAGTCAGCAGGGGGACGATCGTCGACGGCGCTCGCATCGTCGGACCGGCCTGGCTGGCGCGCTCGAGGCCGATCCCGGTCTTCACGGACGGATCCTCGCGTTGCAGACTTTTATCCTCGGAGGCGCGATACCCGTTGGCGGGCCGTTCCTTGGCTGGCTCGCCGACGCTGCGGGGGCGCGCACGCCTCTCGTTCTCGGCGCTATCGTCTGCCTGGCCGCCGCGGGTGTTTGGTTTGATCGCCGACCGCCTCACCGCACAACCAGTCCCTACCGACAGCCTGACCACACCTCAAGGAAGGGGAGCGCCATGACACTCAGCACGATCGACAGCAAACCAGCTCTGATAGTGATCGACTTGCAGAAAGGAGTACTCGGCCTCTCCACCGTGCATCCGGTCGAGGACGTGGTCGAGCGGGCGGCCACTCTTGCTGCGGGGTTTCGTCGTCATGGGCTCCCGGTCGTCCTCGTCAACGTCGCCGGCCGAGCGCCCGGGCGCACCGAGGCCGGTCAGTCTGGCTTCAGTCCACCGCCGGACTGGACGGAACTTTCAGAAGAGTTGGATCCCCAGCCCGATGATCTTCGCGTGACGAAGACGCGGTGGGGCGCTTTCCACGAGACTCCGCTCGACGCTTCGATAACGAAGCTAGGAGTCACGCAGATCGTTCTCGCCGGCATCGCAACGAGCGCGGGTGTTGAATCAACCGCCCGGTCGGCGTATGAACACGGATATAACGTGGTACTCGCAACCGATGCGATGACCGACCGCGACCCTGACGCGCACACCAACAGCATCGAGCGGATATTTCCCAAGTTAGGGGAGACGGCCACGACCAGCGAGATCCTCGACATGCTCGAGGCGAGTCGAGTGGGTGGCTAGTCAACCTCTGCTGATGTTTGTGACTGTGACCGGACAGTGAGCACGCTCTAAGCCGGCGCATACCTTTCACCTGCTGGGATCGCGATGTCGAGCCGGTTGGGCGGTGGCGCCAAGGGGCACACCCATCGCGGGTCGTACGCGCACGACGGATTGAACGCGAAGTTAAAGTCGAAGATGATGCGGTCGCCGTGCATGCCGAGGTCGGCGCCTTTGATGGTGTCGAAGAGGTAGCGCCCCGCGCCGTACGTTTCGGTGCCGGCCGTTCCATCGCGGAAGGGAACGAACAAACCGCCGCCATACCCGTCCAACCAGTACAGCTCGAGCTGTTGTTCGGTTCCACCCAGAGTGAAGGCGGCAGTCGCCACCCGGGTGAACGCGTAGGTGCCGTCTCCGCTGGTAGCGATCTCATAGTGCGCATGCTCAGCAGGCGCAATTTCGGCAAGGACTCGTACGCCGGGGTCGTAGTCGAAGTAGGGGAGGGCGACGTTCTCTCGGTCGTCAGGCAGAACGGGCGATTGCGGATGGTCGCGAAACAACTCGTAGCGCGTCCCTCGCCAGTCGCTCCACGCGTCCGCGGGCTCGGGGTTACTTCGGATCCGGGCGTACAGAGCGAACACCTGCCGCTTCCAGTCCAGCAGTTCGGCCCACTCGCCAGGAGGCGGACTCATCCCCTAGCTTTCCGAGAGAGAGGGTGAGGTAGGTGAGCCTGGGTTGAGAGTGCTCGGCATCGGGTACCTTCGCTCGGCGATGACGGGAACCTAACAGCGACCACTTGGAGGTTGAACAGATGGTCACCAGCGAGACCACAGTGCCCGACGACTTCGCCCAGATTCTGCAGAAGAAGGCGTTCGCCCACATCGCCTCGATCGCCGCAGATGGTTCGTTGCAGTCGAACCCTGTCTGGTTCGACTGGGATGGAAGCCGCCTGCTGTTCAGCACGGTCAAGTCACGCCAGAAGTACAAGAACCTAAAGGCCCGTCCCGCGGTTGCTGTCTCGATCCTCGACCCGGACGAGCCTTACCGGTATCTAGAGCTGCGTGGCGACGCCGAGATCGACGAAGAGCCCGAGGCGGCCGAGTCGTTCATCAACCGAATGTCGCAGAAGTACACGGGCGAGGACTGGGACCGCCCCGGCCAGGAGCGCGTCATCGTCGCGGTTCGTCCCCGCCGGATCCTCACCTATCCGTAGCAGGTCGAGCAGGTCTCGAAGTCGGCATCGGGGGCCGGTTTGACGCGTTCGGAACGTCTCTCTATTATTGCGAGGCTGTTGCAGGACGACGGAAGGAAACGTGTGTCGAAGAGTTCCCTTGGGGTAGGCGCTTAGGCGTAGAACGCGCAACATCGCCTGACACCCCGCCGGCCTTGAGTTTCGAAGCCGGCGGTTTTTTATGCTCCAGGACAGAAGTCTGAGATGAAACGCCCTTCCAGAAACAGAACCTTGGAAACTCCATAGCGAGCGCGAGCATCTATACCAAGTTATTAAGGGCGTACGGTGGATGCCTAGGCGCTAGGAGCCG
>JAXDJR010000052.1:0-12642 GCA_034667545.1 Actinomycetota bacterium | reverse complement strand
CCGTAGTCAGCTTCTTCCAGGACGAGCACTCGAACCTCGGAGCATTCGTCTTCGAGCTTCCTAGCGATCTGAAGGGTCTCGTCCTGGCTGCCGTTCTCGCACAGGTGGATCTCGTAGAAATCGAGATCTTGGGGCCGGAGGCCAGCAAGCACCGTGGTCACTGTGTCCCTGAGGATCTCTTCTTCGTTGTAGATCGGTATGACAACTGAGAGCGACCGGGCGGTCAGTGGTGCGTCCGATGAAGGACGCACCACTGTCTCGAGGTCGTGTTCGATAGCGAGCGGGGTCACTGGCCAGATCCCTGTCTGTCCTGAGTCCGCTTACGCCTGGCTCTTGCGGCCGGCCAGAAGCAGCCCACCGCCTAGGAGCATCAGCATTCCTGCGACTGCGATCAAGACTGCGGGGTTGCTCCCAGTGAAGGGAAGCTGACCTGGCTGGGTGGGGCCCTGGTTCAGAGCTACCGGCACGACCGCTGTCGTGGTTGTGGTGAGCTGCTTACCAAGAACGATCGGAGGCGCCGTAGTGGTGGTCGCTTCGGTCGTGCTGGTCGGCATCGTTGTCGTGGTTGCTTCGGTAGTCGTGGTCTCCGGCTGGGTGGTAGTCGTCTCCGGCTGGGTGGTCGTGGTTGCTTCGGTGGTCGTGGTCTCGGGGACCGTGGTCGTGGTCTCGGGGACCGTGGTGGTGGTCTCCGGCACGGTGGTCGTGGTTGCTTCGGTAGTCGTAGTGGCTTCGGTGGTCGTGGTTGGGATCGTCGTTGTCGTAGTGGTGGTCGTGGGTGGGAACAGAACCGGCGTGCAGAGCGGCGCGGGGGTCTTCTGCCCGGCTCCCTGGACGTTGCCGGTGTCGTTGCCGGTCAGGAATGCAACGTCGCAGACCTGCTGGCCGTAGTCGATGTGGATCTGAGCATCCGGGTAACTACCCGAGAGGGCCACCGTGTAGGAACCGGTGAAGACGCCCGAGGTGTGGTCGCTGGTGTCTTCGATCGAGGCGATCAGGCCATGCTTGGTGTCGCCGATCATGATGCAGTCGAGCAGTCGTCCACCGTTCCTGGAAGAGTCCGAGGGGTAGGTGATGACGAAGTTGACGGTGAAGAGACCATCTGGGTTCTCGACGATGGTGATTTCTTTCTTGAGCGATGCGAGCTGCCCTGGTGTGAAGGCACCATTGCAAGCTGTGTTGAGCGGGATGGTTGAGGTGGCGGCGGAAGCCTGGCTCGCGAACATGCCCAGCGTCAGGGTCATAAGTCCGATCACCGTGAATGCGGCGCCGAGTCGGCGGGCTCTCTTGAATCCGATCATCTGGGTTCCTCTTCTCTTAGGGGCTGATATGCCCCTTCTGTTGGGGTGTTCCTAGCTTCTCCCAGTAAGTGCCCTCGGTCAGTAGGGGCTTCTACGTATCTTTGGGCTGGAACACTAGAGATATCTACGCTCCCAGGACGTAGTCCGTCTCGCCCCAAACGAGACGGCTCCCCTACTTGAACGGCATCCGGGGAGGGTGACTTGAGCGTCGCTGCAGCGCGGATGGGGAAAGCGCGGGGGTGGGGGCCCTACTGAGAGGCGGACGGCGTCACGGTTACCGTCCGAGGTTCCACCGCGACCAGAAGGAAGTCGGTACGAGTGCCGGCCTCGACAGACGTTTAAGAGGTGGTCAGCTGTTGACGCGGAATGCAGCCACGGTGCGGCGCAGCCCTTCTTCGAGCTCTGTTGCCGGGGACCACCCCAGGACCGCTCCCGCTTTCGAGTTGTCAACGACTATGCGCTGAACCTCACCCGGGCGCGCGTCGGCATACACGGGCTGGAATCTGGTGCCCGTCAACTCGGCGAGCTGGTGATAGAGGTCATTGACCGACAGTTCTTGGGCACTGCTGACGTTGATGAGCTCACCGCTGCCCTTCTCCCTGCAGGCAAGAAAGGCCGAGACGAGATCGTCCACATAAACGAAGTCCCTGGTCTGGCTTCCATCGCCGTAGATCGTGCACGGCCGGCCCCCCAGCATCTTGCGGCAGAAGATCGCCACGACCTGGCCCTCGAGGCCGACCTCGGACGAGGGCTCCTGGCGGGGGCCGTAGACATTGGAGGGAGCGATGGCGGTGTAGTCGAGCCCGTGGACCGATTTGAAATACCTCAGATAGTCCAGGACCACCTTCTTGGAAACCCCGTAAGGCGATTCCGGCATCGATTCAGAAAGGAACACCTGGTCCTCGGATACCGGCAGCCTCGAGTCGCCGGGCTCGCCGTAGATACACCCGCCCGATGAGGTGAAGACGACCTTGCTCGCGCCTTCGTTGGTGGCGGCTTGGAGCACGTTGAGGGTGCCGATGACATTGACCATTGCGTCGTGGATGGGGTCTTTCACCGACTTGCGGACGTCCACCTGCGCTGCAAGATGAAAGACGAGCTCGGGTCGCTTGCGCTTGATGAGATCGGCCAGGGCGGTCGAGGTGACATCCACCCGGTGGAAGGAGAACTTGCCGGTGTGGCTGCGCCGGGCATCGTCCAGGTTGGCGAGCGATCCCGAAGAAAGGTCATCGACCGCCAGCACCTCTTCGCCTTCGGCCAGCAAACGATCGACGAGGTGCGACCCTATGAAGCCGGCACCTCCCGTGACGAGTACGCGCAACGCTTCCTCCTAGCTCAGTTTGTAGATAACCATTGTGGATTCGCGCCAACGTGGTCTACCGCCCGGCGCAGGTCCTTGGGTGTGTTCACCGTAAGCCATAGGCCCTCGTGATGAAACGCACGCAGCTTTCCCTCGGCAGCGAGCTCGGGGAACAGTGTCGTCTCGTGATCGCCCTTCTCCGGCATCCGCGCGAGCGCTTCTGCGCCCAGGACATAGACGCCGGTATTGACCCAGTGCGGGAGCCGGGGGGCTTCGGTAAAGCCCCTGACGAGATCTCCTTCGATCTCAACGATGCCGAACTGCGACAGGAGCGGCGCAACGGTGATCGTCGCGGCGGCATCGTGCTCGGAGTGCAAGGCGAGGAGCCGAGCGAGATCGATGTCCAGCAACTCGTCGCCGTTCAGGCCGTAAACAGGCGGCGGCTCCTCGAGGAAACGGGATGCGAAGCGCAGCCCTCCTCCCCGACCGAGACGTTCGGGCTCCGCCGCGGGAACTATCTCGACGCCCAGCCCATCCAGAGCAGTGGTGAATCGATCTCCTTCGCCGGCCGCGCAGCTGACTACTACCCGGCGCACCCCCGCCCGTTTGAGGATGCCGATCTGATAAGCGAGCAGAGGGCGGCCGGCCACCTCGACGAGCGACTTGGGCCGGCCCTGAGATGCCGCACCAAGGCGCTCGGCCTTGCCGCCGGCGAGAACTATCGCTTCCAACGATCCCTAACCGCCGACTACACCGCGGAACGACAAGCCCACCACTGCGATGCCCAATGCGACCAAGCCAACCCCCAGCCATCTGAGCGGCGGCACCGCCTCGCCGAGCACGTAACGGGACCAGAAAACCACGATGATGTAAGTGAGACCCACGAAGGGGTAGGCGACCGACAGTGGGAGCCGGGTGAGCACCACCAACCAGAAGACGGCCGACACTCCGAACAGGAACAGGCCGACCCACAAGCGCGGTTGCCGGGCAACCCTGGAGATGGTCTGGCCGGGCGTCTTGACCTGGCGCGCGCCGATGGGCGGGATGTTGTCCATCGCCGACTTCAGAGTGAGCTGACCCGACACTGCGAATACGACGCTGACCAGGATCAACACGAGCGACGCGATCAGGCGGGGAGACATCCCTGCCGCGACGGCGGGCAGCGCCTCTGGGGGCGGAACCTCTAGACCCATGGTCGGAAGTGTAGATACCCGGGCGTCAGGAGCCGCAGACCACGTATAGCTTGCCGCGTCCGCTGACCCGGATCGTCCCGTGCCTGAAGGTAGCCATCAGGCCGTGATTCACCGGCTGCATGCTGGACGTGGGGTACCCGCACTTCGACGTCGCTTCGCCGAGCTTGCGGTAACGCGTCGCGACCGCCCCCCACAGGGCAAACACTTGGCTGCTGGACGGGGTCAGATACAGCGCTCCGTTGGAGAACCTCTGCCGCACTCCGTGATGCGGGAGGTTCTTGCTCGCCTTGCGTGGGCCCTTCGGCAAGGCCAGGGCACCGGTGGGGCCCCCGTAGGTTCGATAGGTCTTCAGGAACGGCCCGCGCACGGCTTGGGCTCCCGTAGGTCCTGACCAATAGATGCTTCCGTGCGCATAGCGGCCCTCGCGGTACCGCTTTCCGCCCCACACATCTGTGATTGGCATCCCGAGCGATGACTTTTCCCGGCCCATCTTGTCGTACTGACGAAGCACTGGGCCGTGCTGCCACACCACCTTCTTATGGGCTTGATTCCACGTCATCCGTCCATGGCTGAAGTCTTGAGCGCTGCCCTGACGATGTTTCGACCTCCGTGGAACCGCGTACAGCTTGCTCTTGACTTTGCCCGGGCGCCCCTGCAGACGTTTGAACCGCGCTGCGAACTTCTTAGCCACCGAGTAGATGATCTTGACCCGGAAGAGGGTGTCCTTCAGCCCCAACGCCGCCTTGACGCTCCACCCATCCGCGCGAGCGACGCCGCTCGTGCCCACGATGCGAGCGCCCCCGCCCACGCCCGGTTTGACAATCGTCACCCGCCCCGACACCCCGAACGGTGGGACCAGGCTGAAGCGGTCAACGGTACCGACGTTGTAGCTCGAGCTGAGCTCCGAGCTGAACTGGCTCCAGGGCATCGTGAGCGTCCACGAGTGGTTGGGGTTTGCGGCCACCCCATCGGCTCTGTCGGGCACGCCGCGCAGGTATGAGACCGGGGTCCCGCCCCACACGTTCTCGTTGTTCTCGGTATAGCCACCCGAAGAAGACATGTAAAGGGCCTCGATGGGCTGTGACTTGTGAATCAGGACCTGGTCTTTGGTGGTATCTACCGCCGCCTTCCAATCCTTCCAGTAGGAGCGCGAGCCTGTGCGCTTGGCGTCCCCTATGTACGCCTGGTCGAGGGTGGAGTCGTACACCGCGCAGTCGCACGGATACCGGTGCTGCCCTGAAGTGCTTATCTTTGCGAACGCATAGGTGCGCCCCGCGATGACCTGGGATTGCAGGGCCGCCTTCGGCCATGAGGACGGCACCTCTCCCAGGCCATAGAGGTACTTCTGCATGGATTGAGAGTCCACGAGGCTGAGACAGAAGCCTGGGCCGCACGAGCTTGACGAATAGCTCACGAACTCCATGCGTCCGTACTTGTAGTTGTTGTTCTTGTCCACGACGTGCACCATCGATCGGTATCTCTGATAGATGAACAACAGAGGATGTTTGGGATCGCCGAAGACAGCGTTTCCGTTTCGTTTGATCTCTGCGCCGTTCTTGTAGAGGTGCATCCCACCGGTCGCACTCGGCTCGACGCTCCATGACACGCTTGGTCCGCCCTTTGCAAGCCGCCTCTTACGGCCAACGACTTTGAACACGCCGAGTCCGCCTTGAGAGCCCAGAGGGATGGAAGAGATCGAGATGGAGCTCTGTCCCTGCAAGAGGCCGACCCGTATGTGGGAGGGCATCTGTACGTTCCGCACGTGCGCGCCCGTGTAGTAGTGGGTCAAGATGTCGGTGTCGCTCTTGCCCGATAGCGCGCGCCCGTAGGCGCCGTACTGAGACATACCGAGCCCATGGCCCCAACCGCCGCCGGTGATCGTGACCGTTCGTTCGGCGTGAGCCGCCTGCGCGGCGAAGAGCCCGCCGATGAGAGTTACGGCGAGTAAGACGGCCATGCTGGAACGGCGCATGTGCTCAATCATGACCGTAAAGCCCGATTAAGACCACGTGAGACGCAGCCCTGGGAGGGGCCCAGGGGGGCCCCAGCCGCAAGGAGAGCACCTATCCGAGCAGTGATCGATACACCCCGATCGTCGCCGCTGCGGTCCGATCCCACGTGAAGGCAGCGGCTCGAACTTTGCCCGCCATGCTGAGCCGCCTTCTCAGATGTTCGTCGTGGGCGAGCTGGACAAGACCGGCCGTGATGGCGGAGGTGTCGTGGGGATCGACCAGCATGGCTCCGTCGCCGACTACCTCCTCGGCGGCCGAATAGGCGCCAACGAGCGAAGGCGTGCCTGCCGCCATGGCTTCGAGCGGAGGAAGACCGAAGCCCTCGTACAGCGATGGGTAACAGAAGACATCTGCTGCGGCGAGCAGGCCGGGGAGGGTCTCATCCCCCATCCATCCGATCGTTGCGACACCCGGCGTCTCGGGGAGGTCCGGCCCCCATCCGGCGGGGCCCGCCAGCACCAACGTCCAGCCCTCGAGCTGTCCTGCAGCGGCGCGCCACGCGTCGAGGAGGCGAGGGAGATTCTTGCGGGGTTGGATGGTTCCCGCCGCAAGCATGAACGGGCGCGCTATCCCCAATGTGCTCAAGGCTTGATCCGCCAGGGGGGACGCACCGAAGAAGACGGGAGCAACGCCTTCGTAGATCACCGACATCTTGTCGTCGTCCACGTTGAAGCGTTCCTGGACCTCCCTTGCGATCGCATGGCTCGGAATCACCACCTTTGCGGCGCGCGCGATGGACCATGGGACCTGGTCGCGCAGCCGCCGCAGACCGGCGTGGACGTCGTCACGGAAGAAGCTGAGATCGTGCACCGTGACGACCCCCGGAGTCCGTCCGACGGGCGGCAACACGAAATTGGTCGCGTGGATCACATCCACGTCTCCGATCAGCATGCCCAGCGATGGTCTGCCGACGCGTCGCCATGTCGCCTGCATGACCCGAGCGGGCACGCGCCAGCGAGCAATCCCGGCCCCCGAAGCGCCTCGCAGCGCGATAGCGAACCGCTTGACGTCCACGCCCTGGAGCTCGAGGTGCTCTGCTAGCTCGCTCGCGTAGCGGCCCACCCCGGTCTGATTGTGCAATGACGGGCCGACGTCGAGGCCGACTGTGATGCGATCTATATCGTTGCCGCCTCGGCAGCATCACGGTTCTTCAGATACCAATCCACGGTTTTCCGCAGACCGTCCTCGAGGTCGACCTGGGCCTCGAAGCCGAAGGTGTGCTTGGCGCGCGACGTGTCGAGGCCGCGACGAGGTTGGCCGTCAGGCTTCGAGGAGTCCCACACCAAGGTTCCGCCGAAACCCGTGACTTTTGCGATGAGCTCGGCCAGATCTTTGACCGCGATCTCGCGCCCGGACGCGACGTTCACCGGCTCGGCCGACTCGTAGCGCTCCGCAGCCAGAGCGATGGCCTCGGCAGCGTCTTCGACGTAGAGGAATTCGCGCGTTGCCGTACCAGTACCCCACACGTCCACGTGATCGGCGCCTGCCTCTTTCGCCTCGACGAACTTCTTGATCAGCGCGGGGATCACGTGAGAGACGTTCGGATTGAACTTATCGCCCGGCCCGTAGAGGTTGGTCAGCAGGAGGTGGATAACGTTCTGCCGGTACTGCTGCCGGTTGGCCTGACCGTGGACGAGCAAAGCCTTCTTTGCCAGCCCATAGGGAGCATTGGTCTCTTCCGGATAGCCGTTCCAGAGCTCTTCCTCCTTGAACGGCACCGGCGTGAATTTTGGGTACGCGCATATCGTCCCCAGCACCACAGTTTTTTCCACATCGCGCCGTCTGGCCTCTTCAATGACGTAGGTACCCATCAAGAGGTTGGTGAGATACAGCTCGGCGGGGGCCGCCATGTTGGCGCCGATGCCGCCCACGCGCGCTGCGAGATGGATGACAAGGTCCGGCGACGCCTCCGCAAACAGCTTGCCGACGTCGTCGGGCCGGGTAAGGTCGTATTCACTGCTGCGGGGCGCTACGAGCTCGCCCACGCCGCGGTCACGCAGCTTCTCGCACAGAACGCTGCCAACGAATCCGGCGCCACCGGTTACGAGTACCCGTCGCCGGGACCAGAAGTTGCTCATGGGGCGATGCTAGTCGACAGCCAAAAGCCCTCCTGATCCCCTCCGCGCCTGCACCGTGATGCGAGAATCAGCGTCATGCCAAAGATAGGGATCAATCTTCTGTGGTTGGTCCCGGGTCAAGTGGGGGGCTCGGAGACCTACATCGCACGCTTGCTCAGCGGTCTGGCCGAGAGGTCCTCAGAGCTCGATTACACGCTCTTCGCCCTGCCTCAATTCGCAGATGCGCATCCCGATCTTGCAAGCACCTTCAAGATCGCGTACGCACCGGTGACCGGGCAATGGCGGTCGTTCCGCGTCGCCGGGGAGAACTCGTGGTTGATCGCCAAGTGCCGGCGCAGGAACATCGACCTTCTGCACCACGCCGGTGGAACCATGCCTTTCTTGCGAGGAACGCGACGGGTCCTCACGATTCATGACCTGCAGTATCTGTACTACCCGGAGTACTTCGCCGCGGCGAAGCTGCGCTTCCTCAAGATGATGGTGCCTCGTTCGGCCGAAGCCGCGCGTCTGGTTCTGACGCCCAGTGAGTTCACCCGCCGCACCGTCATCGATAGGCTGAACATCGATCCCAGCATCGTCATCACCGTTCCGCACGGTGTGTCGCCGCGCGAAGGCAAGCGTGGAGCCCTCGAAGTCCGGGAGTTGTACGAGCTGCCGGGCCCGTACTTCCTGTTCCCTGCCATCACCTACCCGCACAAGAACCATCTCGTCCTGTTGAGGGCTTTTGCAAAGCTGTTGAAGAGGCACCCTGACGTCACCCTCGTGCTCACCGGAGCAAGGGGGTCGACCGAAGTGCGGGTGGCAGCAGAGATCCGCTCGCTCGGGATCCAGAATCGGGTCCGGCGACTTGGGTACGTGCCTTCCGCCGATCTCGACGCGCTGTATCACGAAGCGGTGGGTTTGACGTTCCCGTCACGTTTCGAAGGTTTCGGGGCCCCGGTCCTCGAGGCGATGAGCCGCAACTGTCCGGTGATCGCGGCCGATGCGACCGCGCTGCCCGAGGTTGTGGGAGACGCCGGCCTCCTCGTCTCGCCGGACAACCCCGACGAGTGGTGTGACGCGATGGCCGACATCCTCGAGGATGAAGAGATGCGCTCGCGCCTCTCGAAACTGGGTACAGAACGTGCAGCCGGATTCACGTGGAACCGGTCAGCAGACGTGCTCGAGGACGCTTACCGCTACGCCCTGGAGACCACCCTCTGAAACTGGTTGTTGTAACGCCCCACTTCGAGCCTGATGTGGCTCCGACCGGTCTCGTCATCAGCCGGATCGTCGAGGAGCTCGCCACCTTGGGCCACTCCATGGAAGTGATCACGACTCTGCCCTGGTATCTGCATCACCGCGTGGAGCCCGGCTTCGAGGGACGGATGTTCCGTTACGAGGACACGCCGTGGGGCAGGATCACGCGGATCAACCCCTTCGCAGTCTCCGACAAGAGCAAGCTGGTGCAGCGTGCCGCCGCGTTCGCCGCGTTCAGCACAGTTGCTGCGGCCTTCGCTGCGCGCGGCGATCGGGCAGATGGGATTCTGGCGGTCTCACCCCCGTTGACGCTCGGGATGAGTGGGTGGGTGGCTGCCCGGCGGAGGGCGTGTCCTCTGGTCTTCAACGTCCAGGACATCTATCCCGATGTCGTCGTCGAGCTGGGGGCGATGCGGCCCGGCCCCCTGCTCTCCGCGACCTCGAGGCTGGAGCTCTTCTGCTATGAGCGCGCCGACGCGGTGACCGTTCTGTCGGAGGATCTCAAGGCCAACGTCACCGCCAAGACAGGTCATGCCGACAAGGTGCGCGTGATCCCGAACTTCGTCGACATCGAGGCGATCCGTCCCCTGCCTCGCGAGAACTCCTACCGCGAGGAGTTCGGCCTCCAAGACAAGCTCGTGGTGATGTACGCGGGCAACGTCGGCTTCTCCCAAGCCCTCACTCCGGTGCTCGAAGCTGCCGCAGCACTGACGGATGAACCCGATCTTGCATTCGTGATCAACGGGGGCGGGGTTGCCCGCCCCGCGCTCGAGCGCGCCGCCCGTGGCCTTCCCAACGTCCACTTCGTTGACATGCAGCCTGCTGCGCGGCTGCCAGAGGTGCTTGCGGCGGCCGACATCCATCTCGTCCCGTTGAAGCGCGGGCTGGCGCACGCGAGCGTGCCGTCCAAGACCTATTCGATCCTCGCGGCCGGACGTCCTCTTCTGGCCAGCGTCGACCCGAACAGCGAGGTTGCCCGCTTGGTGCAGCGGGAGGGATGTGGCATAGCGGTGCCTCCCGAGGATGCAGAATCCATCACCAAAGCCGTTCGCCGCCTGATCCAAAGCCCCGAGACGATGCGAACCATGGGGCAAGCGGCCAGGAGCTTCGTCGAGAACTGGGTGTCGCCGTCGGCTGTCGCCCACGCCTATGAAGAGCTATTCAGAGAATTGGAGGCAGACCGAGGTGGCGGACCGCGTTGAAGAAGCAGCCGAAGGTGGCGTCGGAGCCGCCGTAGGCCGCACTTTCCGGTCGCTGACCATCCGGAACTACAGGCTGTTCTTCGGCGCCCAGGTGGTGTCGTGGACTGGAACCTGGATCCAGTGGGTCGGCCAGGCATGGCTCGTGCTGCGCCTGACCCACAGCGGACTTGCGTTGGGGCTCACGACGGCATTCCAGTGGTTGCCGGTGCTTCTTTTCGGAGCCTGGGGAGGCGTCCTGGCGGACCGTTTCCCCAAACGGAGGGTGCTCCTCGCCACGAACGCGGCGGCAGGCGTGCTCGCGCTCATCCTCGGCCTGGCGACGGCGGGAGGCGCGGTCAGCTTGTGGCTGATCATGATCGTGGCATTCGCACTCGGGATCGTCACCGCTGTCGACAACCCGACGAGACAAGCGTTCACCTTGGAGATGGTGGGGGCGGATCAGGTCCCCAACGCAGTGAGCCTCAACACGTTCGTGTTCACGATCGCCCGGGTGCTCGGACCCGCAGTGGCTGGGATCCTGATCGCCACGATAGGGATCGGGCCCTGTTTTCTCATCAACGCAGCTTCGTTCGTCCCTGTGTTGGTAGCGCTCTGGGCCATGCGCGGGTCGGAGCTCAACACCACCGACCCCGTAGCCCGGGCAAAGGGACAGATCCGCGAGGGGCTGCGCTATGTGGCGTCGGTGCCGATCTTGCGCACGCTCCTCTTGATGATGGCCGTCATCGGAACTCTCACTTACAACTTCCACGTGATCCTGCCGCTTCTGGCCCGGTTCACCTTCCACGGCGGCGCCCGTACTTACGGGATCCTGTCGGCATTCCTAGGCGTTGGGATGTTGATCGGCTCCCTGGTCAGCGCGAGCCGCGCTCATCCCACGCTGCGCTTCCTGCTGGTCAGCGGCTTCTCCCTCGGATTCTTCATCCTGGTGGCGTCGCTGGTCCCAAGCTTCCCCCTCGAGCTGGTGTCGATGGTCCCTCTCGGCGCGTCGTCGATGGCCTTCGTGTCGACGCTCAACGCCACCCTGCAGCTCAACGCGAGCGATGACATGCGCGGCCGGGTGATGGCTCTTTACTTCGTCGTGTTCCTCGGGAGCACGCCCATCGGCGCACCGATCGTGGGCTGGATCGCACAGCAGTTCAACCCGCGAGTCGCGTTGGGCCTCGGCGGCGTGGCGACGATCGGATCATGCGCCTATGCGTGGTCGCGTCTCCGGTCACTGTGGACGCATGACGAAGCGGGTTCTGGTTCTGCTGGAGCCGAGGATCGCATAGCTTCAGCCTCGGCCGAAAGGGTGCTGCAGGAGCGTGCCTAGGTCGGGGCGACCAGCTTCATACCCTTCTCCGGACCCCGTCGCGTTTTTGCGACACCCGTCGCGTTTTTGCGACACCGGTCGCGTTTTTGCGGCGGGGTCTCGAAGCAAGGTGTCCAGTCGCCCAGTGGCCAGTAAGGCCAGTAGGACCGGTGCTCAACGGGGGATGGTGTCTTCGAGCCACGGCCCCAGCTCTTGCAGGAAGCCGGGATCGATCGTGTGGCCCATCGGGGACTCGCGGTAGAGGACCGAGGCGCCTGCGCGCTCGAGGCGCTCCTTGGCGTCCCGGCCCCACTCCACACCGATCACGGGATCGAGGGCTCCATGCCCGATCGCTACCGGGAACCCGGAGAGGTTCGATAGCTCGAGCTCGAAGCCCTCGACCGTAGGGACAAAACCGCTGAGTGCGATCAGGGCGGGGGGCCTGGGGCGGGATCTGTGCAGCCCGAGGGCATGGGTCATCACTGCCCCCTGAGAAAAGCCCCCAAGCATCACCTTCTCGAGTGGAACACCGAAGTTCTCGGGGACGGCGTCGAGCCATCGCTCGACGCTGGCTGCGGTCGGCAAAAACGTCGAGGGCGACGGGTATCCAGGCTCGGTGATCACGTACCAGTGGGCGCCCGGAAGGCCGGGCAACGTCAGCGGCCCCCGCAGCGCGACACCAAGCAGTCGTCTAGCAGGGTCGAGCATGTCGAACAGCGGGAAGAGGTCGTTCTCGTCCGCTCCCCTGCCGTGAAGAAGCACCAGCGCGCCTTCAGGTTCGGCGGCCGGCTCCCGGACGCGGTAGCGAAGCTCGCCCTCGGCGGCGGCCACGGTCAAGGTCCGTGACCCAGCGCGCCCTGCTGGCGGCAAACCGGCGGAGGCGCTGAGGGCTTGGGAAGGGGGATCGGCGTGAGCTGCACGATCTTCTTGGTCTTGAAGTGCTTTCCGACTATCACCGTGACATCGACGCCAGGATGCGTCTTTCCCGCCGTCACCGTAGCGCCGGGTATGGCAGCGGCGATGAACTCC
>JAXDJR010000051.1:0-50564 GCA_034667545.1 Actinomycetota bacterium | reverse complement strand
CCACCCGAGACCGACGAGGTAGTGGAGGTCCCATACTTGATGCAAGTGGCGATGGGCGTGGCCGCGCTCGCGCTCGTAGCGGGTTTCATATACCCGCAACTCATCACTCACTTAGCCGCCAACTCGGTCCTGCAGATTCCCCACTAGATACCTCCACGGTCACTCCTCGGCCGCGAAATCACCACCACACCGCGTTGGTAACGCGGGTGCCACTGGGAACAACCGCGTCTTGCCACACGAGGGCGCGTTCGACTAAGGCTGATTCGAGCACCCGTGATCCTCGCAGCAGCATGGCGCCCGCCGCCAGGGTGCCGTCTGGTGCCGAGGCTCCGGGACCCAGGTAAGCAACGCCGCTGTCGAGCGGGATGATCTCGCCAGGAGGAGGAAGCGGAGGGGCCGGCCCCCTGCCCTCGAGCAGGTCGATCGAGGCCTGCAGGTAACGAGGGAAGGTGCCCACGTCTATGACGTAGCCCGCGTGCACGTGAACGGCCAGGTCTCCCTTACGCACGAGAGGTTCGAGCACGGCCTCGGCCAGCCCCAGCGGCCTGTGCGGGGGCAGCGCGTCCAACACGGTCCTTTCCAGTACTGCAACACCTATGAATCGGCCCCCGCTCGCTTGGGGCCGCACATGTCGATCGATGAACGCCGTGGCGCGCCCACTATCGAACGACACGTCGGCGTCTCTATTGACTGGAAGTACCGCGATTGTTGCGGGCGCGCCCGATGCCTCGTGGGTCTCGAACAAAGCCTCTAAGGCGAGGTCGGTGATCGTGTCGGCGTTCCATGTGATGACCCTCTCTGTGACGAGGTCACGCAGCGCAACGAGGGTCCCACCCGCCCCGAACGGTTCTGGGAATTCCTCTTTGAAGATAACCGCGCCAGGTTGACCCCCAGTGACTGGCGCGAGCTGCGATTCGACGACGGCCCTGACGTTCGGCTCAGCGTTGACGAACACCTTCGGACAGATCGACAGGAGCTCCTTCAACCCCCAACTCCCAAGGGGAACATCAAGAACCGGCAGAATCGCTTTGGGCACGCTCTCGGTTAGGGGCTTCAACCTGGTGCCGCGGCCGGCCGAGAACAAGACTCCCGAGGCCTTCGGCGCCGTCACCGCTCCCTCTTAGCACGGGTCACTGCACAACCCGCAGGTCGGCGCCTACAGCCATGACAGGCCGGCCGACATACCCGACAGGTCGGCCGACATACCCGACAGCAGCCCTGCGTCGATGAAACGCTGACCCCGCTATCCTGTAGCGCGTTTCCGGCGGGATGCCCGAGTGGCCAAAGGGAGCGGTCTGTAAAATCGTCGGCTAATGCCTACAGAGGTTCGAATCCTCTTCCCGCCACCGAAAGGATTCATCTCTCCTTATTCCGCCGCGGGCAGGGCGATCTCGAACTCAGCGGGGTGAGCCCTCGTCAACCTCAGCTGGCCCCCGTCTG
This sequence comes from Actinomycetota bacterium, assembly GCA_034667545.1. Lineage (GTDB taxonomy): Bacteria > Actinomycetota > CADDZG01 > CADDZG01 > WHSQ01 > DATAPE01. Next base: position 49,124 of record JAXDJR010000051.1, on the reverse strand, counting down.
ACTCGACCAGCGTGCGAGCGAGGGGCAACCCGACACCCATCCCTCCGCCCGTGGATGTGCTCCAATCGAAAATGTCATCCTCGAGGCCCTCGGAGATCCCTGGTCCCTGATCGGCGACATGGATAAGGACGTGACCGTTGTTCGTCTGCAATGAGACCTCGACGGGCCCGAGGCCGTGTTTGATGCTGTTGTCCAGAAGGACGTCCAAGGCTTGCCCGACAACTCCCGGCGTGGCGCTAGCTTTAGCGACCAGATCTTCTGACCGGAAAGAGACGACGATGCCGTTGGAACGGTACGCATCCCGCCAATCGTCGATGTGACTACGAACGAGGGCCCGAAGGTCGATCACGGATCTTCCGGCCAGGCGGCCCGTCCGTGTCAGTTGAAGGATCTCTGTAATGGTCGAGGTCAACCGGTCCACCTGCTGAAGTGCCGCTAGCGCTTCAACTCTCGCCTGCTCGATGTCCTCAGAGCCGGCGAGTTCTTCTAAGCGCATCCGGATCCCTGTGAGCGGAGTCCGCAGTTGGTGAGAGACATTAGAAGCGAACCTTCGCTCGGTCGCCATCAATTCCGCGATCTGTGCGGCGCTGGCGTTCAAAGCTTCGGCGACGGCATCTATCTCGGGGATGCCATGCTTGGTTGCTCGCGCGGAGAAGTCACCACCACCGAGGAGGCGCGAACTGTACGCGAGCGCGTCCAACGGTGCGCTAAGGCGCCTCGCCTGCAGCAAGGCCAATGCCACTCCCGCGCCTACACCTCCCACGGCGAGCGTTCCCAGCAGTAGCCAGAGTCGCTTGATGCGTGTATTCACATTCTGCGCCGAGGTTTTCACCAAGACGCCAGCGCTCTTGGCGACGTGCGACCGTGCCTCAAGCATCGGCCCTTCGATGGGGGCTCCCACCGTCAGGACGCTTCCGTCTCGTCCCTCGACGATCACGCGCTGGCCTGCGGGGGCCACCCGCAACAAGATCGATCTGGTCAGTTTCTGACCGTGTTCGAAGTTGTCCTCCACCGTTGAAGCTATGTTGTCTGCGTCGTGCTCGAGGCTCTGGCGCGCGTCTGTCCGGATCAACCTCGTTCCTGCAACGCCTAAAGGGATCCCCAGGACAAGCACCGCGGCGAGCGAGACAGTGATTGCCCAGCGCAGCATCCGTTGCCGCATCGATCAGCGCTTCTCGAGGCGGTAGCCCACACCTCGGATGGTCGTGACGTACCGTGGGTCGGAGGGATCATCACCCAACTTGCGGCGCAGAGAAGATACGTGCATATCGAGAGTCTTGGTGGAACCGAACCAGTTCTCATGCCAGATCTCGTGCATGATCCGAGAGCGAGGAACGACTTGTCCGGCTTCCTCGATGAGCAGTGCCAGAAGATCGAATTCTTTGAGGGTTAGATCGAGCTCATTTCCGTCACTCCACGCCCGGCGCGATCGCACATCGATCCGAAGGTCCGCGGTCTCCGCGGGCGTTCCGGCTCTGCGAAGAAGCGCTCGGATCCGGGCAAGTAGCTCGGCGAGGCTGAAAGGCTTCGTTACGTAGTCGTCGGCCCCCACGTCCAGCCCCACGACTTTGTCCACTTCGTCGGCTCTCGCCGTCAACATGAGGATCGGCCCTTCGTACCCAGCCAGGCGTAGCTTTCGACAAACGTCGAGACCATCCTGGCCTGGTAAGCCGAGATCCAGCAGGATCAAATGGAAGGCTCGTGTGGCTGCGAGCTCGAGCGCCACCGGACCGGTGGCTGCGTGATCTGTGGTGTAACCGTCTCGCCTGAGCACGCGCAACAAGGGCTCAAAGATCGCTTCATCATCTTCGACGAGCAGCAGTGAAGGCATCCGTGAATTGTATGGATGAGACGTCATAGGCGATATTCGAACCTTTACCTTCCCTTTACCTCGAGCTTGCACTGTGGATAGCTGAGGTTCGTACCCTTTAAGCAAATGAGAACCTGGACCCAAACTCCCCGGAAGCAGGAAGCTGGTTCGCTGACGACGCTCGCTGCGGCATCGGTGGTGGAGAGTTGGGAGAGGCAATCTCGTGCCCTGCGTTTGTTGCGGGCTTTTCTGGGCGTCACCTTTCTGTATGCGGGCATCCAGAAGCTTGCCGACCCGAACTTCTTCCAGCCGGGCAGGCCTACTTTCATCGGAGCGCAGCTACGCGCGTTTGCGAACGGCAGTCCCATAGCCCCGTTGTTGCACCTCCTCGCTCACTTTCCCACCGCGACCGGGGTGGTAGTCGCCCTGGGGGAGACGGCGATCGGCGTGGCAGTGCTGTTGGGAGTCGGCGCCATCGTGGCCGCCTCCTGCGGTTGCGCGATCAGCACCGTGCTGTGGTTGTCAGCTACATGGCACATTCATCCCTTTTTTCTGGGATCGGATTCGATTTACGCGGTGGCGTGGGGGGCCTACGGGTTGAGCATGTGGGATGCGCGCCCGAGAAGGGCAACGGAGTCTCGCCCGGCAAGGGCGACACAATCTCGGTATTCCGCGAACTCAGCCGCGTCGACTCTGGACCGGCGAAACTTCCTGCGCGGAGGAATGGTCATGGCGGGGACACTGGGTTTCGCTGTCTTTGCACGTCTTCTTTCGCGACTGTCCGAAGCGACGCCCAGTTCGGGTGGTCTGAGTGCCGCGGGGACGCGATCGACACGGGCAACCCGTGCGCCGTCGACGCCCCGGTCTGCGACCCCCTCATCGTCCTCATCACCGCTGAGGGGCCAGGTCATCGGATCCTTGGACAAGCTGAAAGTGGGGCAACCCGTTGCCTTTACATCCGGCGATGGCACGCCTGCCGCTTTGTTCCGGTTGAGCAAAGACAAAGTCGTGGCCTATAGCCGGGTGTGCACCCATGCCGGATGCACAGTGGGGTACGACCCCTCGACCAAAGTTCTCTACTGTCCGTGTCATGGGGCAGAATTCGATCCGCGTCACGGGGCGCGCGTGCTTGCGGGCCCTGCTCCCGTGCCGTTGCCGAAGATCGCAGTTGCCATCGATCCCACCACTCGGAACGTGGTGCTGCCTAGCTGACGGCGCTCACCTCAGCTTGAAGGAGAACAATCAGTTGCGGTAATGAGGTCCCCAGCGGTGCTTCGACGCGCGCATCCGCAATTGAATCCGCCGTAGTCGGCTCTGCATTGAAGATGACAAGGCGGGCTCCCGCTCGCAGCGCCAGGCGCGGCAGATAAGCCACTGGGTAGACGGTGAGTGAGGTGCCGATCGCAAGGAACAGATCGCAGCCCTTTGCCGCCCGCTTGGCGCGCTCGAGATCTCCTGGAACAAGGCTTTGGCCGAATGAGATCGTCGTCGATTTGAGGATGCCGCCGCAGCCCTCACATGGCGGGTCGGCCTCTCCCGTGCGCACTCGTTCCAGAGCAGCTTCCATCGGTCCGCGCTCGCCACAACTCGTGCAGACGACCTGACGCATGTTGCCGTGGATCTCGATCAGACGTTGTGGTGACGTCCCGGCGCCGAGATGAAGGCCGTCGATGTTCTGGGTTATCAAGGTGTCCAGTTTTCCCATCTTCTCGAGCCGCACCAAGGCTTCATGAGCGGGGTTGGGATGAGCGCTGCGGGCGGGGTGGTGTAGCCGCGTCTGCCAGGCGCGCACGCGCAGCTCGGGGTCGCTCATGTAGTGATGGAGGGAAGCCAGTCTCTCGGCCCCCGGGTTTTTCGTCCACACCCCATTGGGACCGCGGAAATCGGGGATGCCGGACTCTGTGGAGATGCCGGCTCCAGTTAGGGCCACGATCCGCCGGGCCGCACCTACCCATCGGGCGATCTCGTGCATCTCGGTCCAAGCCGGCGGGGATGTCGTTGGCATGCTGTGCCAGTTTAGGAGCACGGCGGGCCGGAGAGGTGATGGGCATCAAGGACATGATCGAGGACCTCTTGCCGCGACCCAACGACCGATGGAGACAACGGCCTTGACCTCAGATGTCGCGATTGAACGGCTAGAGTTAAAACACTCCTACGCCACCTACTTCCTCGTTTATCCGCAGTGGGCCATTGATGGAGGTTCGACGTGAAGCTAGATTTCAAAAGCGTGTCCGCCACCGGCGTCGATGCAGCAGCTCTGGCTGCCGACCTCAAGAAGACCATCAGGGGCGAGGTTCGTTTCGATACGGGGAGCCGGGCGCTGTATTCCTACGATGGCTCCAATTACCGGCAGGTTCCGATAGGTGTCGTGGTCCCTCACGATGTCGAAGACGCGATCGCCGCCGTCCAGATCTGCCATGACCACGCTGCTCCTTTGTTGAACCGTGGTGGTGGCACAAGTCTCGCGGGACAGTGTTGCAACGTTGCCGTTGTGATCGATTTCTCGAAGCGTCTGAACAACATCATCGCGATGGACGCGGAAAAGAAGTTCGCGCTCGTGGAGCCGGGAGTGGTCTGCGACGACTTGCGTCACGCGGCCGAGCGCCACCATCTCACTTGGGCCCCCGATCCGTCGACCCACCAGTACTGCACCATGGGCGGGATGATCGGTAACAACTCCTGCGGCGTGCACTCGATCATGGGCGGCAAAGCAGAAGAAAATGTGATCGAGTTGGAGATCCTCACCTATGACGGCGAGCGGATGTGGATCGGGCAAACGCGGGACGACGAACTGGACAAGATCATCGCTTCGGGAGGCCGCCGAGGGCAGATCTATGCGGATCTTCGGGACTTGCGTGATCGTTATGCGGACCTGATCCGGGATCGTTTCCCGCACATTCCCAGGCGCGTCTCGGGATACAACCTCAACCGACTTCTCCCCGAGCAGAATTTCGATGTTGCAAAGGCGCTCGTCGGCACTGAATCGACCTGTGTCACCATCCTTCAAGCGAAGGTGCGTCTGGTCGAAAGCCCCCCCGTTCGTTCGCTCCTCGTGCTTGGTTATCCGTCCGTATACGAGGCTGCCGACCACGTCCCGGAGGTGATGAAGCACGGGCCCATCGGATTGGAGGGCCTCGACGACCGTCTGATCGGCGACATGAAGAAGAAGCACGTACATCCTCAGGACATCGAGCTCGTTCCCCCGGGCAAAGGCTGGCTCCTGGTCGAGTTCGGCGGCGACAGCAAAGAAGAGAGCGATGGCAAAGCGCGCGCCCTCATCGACTCTTTGAAGGGAAAGAACGCGCCCACTACCAAGCTCTTCGATCGCAAGGAAGAAGAAAAGAAGCTGTGGGAGGTGCGCGAGTCGGGCCTTGGCGCCACCGCCCGCGTCCCCGGTGCCCCCGATACCTGGGAAGGATGGGAGGACTCCGCGGTGCCCCCCGAGAAGATGGGTGATTACTTGCGGGACCTGCGGAAGTTGTTCGATAAACACGACTACGACGGCTCCTTTTACGGCCATTTCGGCCAAGGTTGCTTGCACACCCGCATCAATTTCGATCTCAAGACCAGTGGGGGGATAAAGAACTTCAGATCGTTCATAGAAGAAGCAGCAGATCTCGTGGTCAGCTACGGCGGGTCGTTGTCGGGAGAGCACGGCGACGGCCAATCACGGGCCGAGCTTCTTCCCCGCATGTTCGGCAAAGAGATCGTGCAAGCTTTCGGCGAGTTCAAGGGGATCTGGGACCCCGACGGAAAGATGAACCCCCACAAGGTGGTCGACCCCTACCGCCTTGACGAGAATCTCCGGCTTGGCTCCGCCTACCATCCCTGGGACCCGAAGACCAATTTCGCTTACACCGAGGACGACGGCAGCTTCAATCGAGCGGTCCTTCGCTGTGTAGGGGTCGGCCAGTGCCGCAAGCACGACACGGGAACGATGTGTCCTAGCTACATGGCAACGCGCGAGGAGAAGCACTCGACGCGAGGCCGCGCTCGAGTGCTATTCGAGATGATGGAGGGCGAGGTTGTCACCGACGGATGGCGCTCGAACGAGGTCAAGGAAGCGCTCGACCTGTGTCTGGCGTGCAAGGGGTGTAAGGCCGAATGCCCCATGGGCGTGGACATGGCGACATACAAGGCAGAGTTTCTTTCGCACCACTACAAGTGGAGAATGAGGCCGCGTCCCGCATATGCGATGGGTCTGATGCAGTACTGGGCCCGGGTCGGAGGCCGCATGCCGAAGCTAGCCAATCTCGTCAGTCACTCTTCTGTACTGTCACCGGCGCTCAAGCGGATGGGAGGAGTGGCCGCGGAGCGCGAGATACCAGCATTTGCCGAGCAGACCTTCAAGGAGTGGTTCCGTAACCACCCGCGGCGCCGGGGGCCAAGGGGTCGCGTGATCTTGTGGCCCGACACGTGGAACAACTACTTCCATCCCCAAGTGGCTCAAGCAGCAGTCGAGGTGCTCGAGGCCGCGGACTACGAGGTGGTCACGATTCCGGATGCCTCCTTGTGCTGCGGGCGCCCCCTATACGACTACGGAATGCTCTCACTGGCCCGGCGGTCGTTGCGTCAGGTTTTGCGCGCGCTGCAAAACGAGATCCACGATGGAGTTCCCTTGGTTGGGCTAGAGCCGAGCTGTGTTTCTGTGTTCAAGGATGAGATGCTGGCCATGTTTCCGCGCGACGAAGACGCCAAGCGTCTGAGCAAGCAGACGTTCGTGCTGAGCGAGTTCCTCGAAAACAGCGGATATATCCCTCCGACTCTCACGCGGTCCGCCGTGGTGCAAGGGCACTGTCATCACAAAGCGGTTCTGAAGATGGACGCCGAGCAAGCCGTAATGAGCAAGGTAGGCCTGAATTATCAGTTGCTAGACGACGGTTGCTGCGGGATGGCGGGGAGCTTCGGCTTCGAACAAGAAAAGTTCGACGTCTCCGTGGCGATAGGGGAGCGCGGGCTTCTGCCGGCCGTCCGCCAAGCCGGCTCCGATGTGCTGATCGTGGCCGATGGTTTCAGCTGCAGAGAGCAGATCTCGCAAACAACCGATCGAAGGGCCTTGCATCTGGCGCAGGTTTTGCAGATGGCGCTCCACGAAGGCCCGAACGGTCCCTCGGAACCGATCCCCGAACGGAACTACATCTAGAGGATGAAGCCTGGTTAGGGGCAGGCGTGGCGGCCCGTTGTTCCAACGCAGGTGCGTTCTTGAGCTAACCGCTGGCTCAGGGCTGCGATGTTTGGATCGTTGGAGGGGTCCAAGTCGCCGAGCAGGTTGTCAAGCTCCCACGGATCTGCTCGCAGGTCGTAATACTCGCGGAACTTCACGGTCGTGCCGTCCGGTTCGTAATACTCGGTGTACTTGTATGTCTTGGTTCGCGTCGACGCCCAGTAATCCCAGTTGCCGGGGGGGTGGTTCCCCGGAGGGAAGTGCTCTGTGAGCAGTCCCGAGCGGTGTGACGATGTTCCGAGCAGGCTTCTTCCGTCGATCGGGTATTGAGGGTCTGGGTTGACACCCGTGGCCTCGAGGATCGTTGGCGCGATGTCGACGTTTGCAACGATCCGATCGTCCGTTGCGTCGGCCAGGAAATGTCCGGGCCAGCGCGCCAGTAATGGAACTCTGATGGATTGGTCGTACGGAACTCCTTTGCCCATAAGGCCGTGCTCACCCCACATCAGACCGTTATCGGAGATGAAGATGACCAGTGTGTCGTTCAGCTCGCCGAGATGGTTGAGGGTGTGGAAAACGTTTCCCACTAGATCGTCGACCGACTTTAGAGTTCTGAATTGCGCCTTGCGCGTCGCCCGCCCGTACGTGAATCGATGATGACTCCGCTGAACATAGTTGGGCTTGTCAGATCGGTCTTTCTCGAATACGGCCGGGTTCCCCCTCCAATGCGGGACGGGAGCGTGCGCGTATTTCGGTTCCGGTGTGAACGGCCCATGTGGAGCGGCAGTTGCCAGGTACAGGAACCAAGGCTGTTGTTTGGCGCCGGCACGGTGAAGGAACTTTCGAGCCTTTCGGGATATGTAAGTCGTGTTGTAGTCGGCGATGGTCTTTACAGTCCCATTGACGTTCCACGTTCCACCTGAATAGAAATGGCTTCGCACCGTCAGCGCGTAACGGTCGAAGTAAGGGGGCGGTTGCGTGATGTCCCAGGCGTTCAGATACTTCCCGTAAAGAGCGGTCTCGTAGCCGGCGCGCTGCAGATAGTACTGGAGCGTCGATTGCTGGATCAGGTTGCCATCCTCGCCATCATTGCTGGTGACATGGTGGTTGTGGGTGTAGCGGCCCGTGAAGATCGAGGCACGGGATGGGCAGCACAGAGGTGTCGTGACGAAAGCGTTATCGAAGTATGTCCCGCCCGCCTTGAGCCAGTGACGGGCCCGCGGCATCACCCGAAAGCCTTCTCGCTGATCGTCCGTGACCACGATCAGCACATTGGGTCGCCGGGCAGCACCTGCGCTGGATGAGGCTGTCGGGATCTGCGTGACGCTAGCAACGAGGGCCACCGTCACTAGGACGAGAGTCGACCGCTGCCTGAAGGAAGCCCTCGTCATCGCTGGTCCCGGGGGATCGGTGCCGCTGTGAGCCCCGGTGTCATGGGCAGGCTGTGGGTCCGACAGTCCCTTCGCAGGCGCGATCGTGCGCAAGTTGTTGGCTGAGAGCGGCGACGTCTGGGTCGTTGGCGGGGTCGGTATCGCCTAGCAGATTGTTGAGCTCCCAGGGGTCTGTTTGAAGGTCGTAGTACTCGCGGAACTTCACCGTTGTTCTGTCGGCTTGGTAATACTCCGTGTACTTGTAAGCACTGGTTCGGATGGATGCCCAATCCTCCCATTTGCCACCTGTTCGGTTCACGGGAGAGAAATGCTCTGTAAGCAGACGCTGGCGGTGCGACGTCGCCCCCAGGAGCGTCCGGCCGTCAATCGGGTACGCAGGATCGGGTGTTACGCCGGCGGCCTCCAGAACGGTGGGCGCGATGTCGATGTTCGCCACAATGCGATCGTCTGTGGCGTGGGCAAGGACATGGCCCGGCCACCGCACAAGGAAGGGAACTCGGATCGACTGCTCGTATGGAACTCCTTTGTGCTTGAGCCCATGCTCACCCCACATCAAGCCGTTGTCGGAGAGGAAAAAGACCAGAGTGTTTTGGTCCTCGCCCAGATCGCTAAGCGTTTTGAAGACCTTGGAGACGAGATCATCAACCGACTTGAGAGTTCGAAATTGGGCCTCCCGCACCTGTTGGCCATATGCGAGTCCAGCATGTCTCTTCCGAACGTAAGGTGGTTTGTCCGAGCGGTCCTTCTCGAAGACCGCGGGGTCCCCGTTCCATTCGGAGATCGGCGCCTGCGCATATTTCGGTTCTGGTGTGAAGGGCTCGTGAGGCGCCGCCGTTGCTAGATATAGGAACCATGGCGGGTGCTTAGCGCCAGCGCGGCGTAGAAACCTCTGAGCTTTCCGAGCGACGTAGGTGGTGTTGTACTCGGAGATGGTCTTTACGGTTCCGTTGACATTCCAAGTGCCGTTGCTGTAGAGGCTGCTTCCCGTGGTGGCGGCGTAGCGGTCGAAGTAGGGAGGGGGCTGCGAAATATCCCAGCCATTGAGGTACTTGCCGAACAGGGCGGTTTCATAGCCGGCTCGTTGCAGATAGTACTGAAGCGTCGACTGTTGGATCAGGTTGTCGCCTTCCCCGTCATTGCTCAGTACGTGATGGTTGTGAGCGTAGCGACCCGTGAAGATGGAGCTTCGCGAGGGACAACAGAGAGGTGTTGTAACGAAATCGTTGGCGAATTTAGTGCCACCCTTCTCGAGCCAACGTCGGGTCGCTGGCATCACTCCAAGGCCCCCTCGCTGGTCGTCGGTAACGATGATCAGGACGTTCGGCCGGGTCGAGGTGATTGCGGATGATGCTTTCGGGAGCTGGGCAGCGGTTAAAAGGAGCGAGAGCCCGACCAATGCAGCTATCCAATGCCGTTTGTCCAAGCTCACCTGTGCTCCTCGCCAAGAAGTGCCGATCTGCCGAACCTGTGCGCCGCTTTCAGGCGGCATTCTAGAGAACTGGACAGGCAACGCTACGGCCTATCACCTGCACCTGGGGGAGCCTGCTTTCTTCATGCCCCCCAATTAGCTTGATCTGATGCAACCGAGCTAGCTCGATCCGATGAATCCGAACCTTTCGAAGTGGATACGCCGCTGCGGAATGCCGATCGCTTCGAATTGCGCAGTGAGACTGTCGATCATCGCTACCGGGCCGCATATCAGGATGTCGCGGTCGCCGATATGGTCGTTCTGCTCGATCTCTGCAGCGGTGATCCAGCCGTGTTCATCTTCGCGGAAAGAGATCACTCGAAGAGAGGGATAACGAACGGCGACATCGTTGAGATCGTCCAGAAAGAGTGCTGCTTCGAGGGACTTCGTGCAGTAGTACAGAACGATCTCGTAGGAGAGGGTCGTCTCGAGGTCTCTGGCCATGCTCAGGAATGGTGTTACGCCGATCCCACCCGCGATCCAGATCTGACGTGTGTTTGCGATCTTCCTATAAGAAAAGCGTCCGTACGGTCCCTCGATCCGTGCCGCGTCTCCGGGCGCCAGGTCACGCATCGCCGTCGTGTAATCACCCACGGCTTTGACCGCCACCTTCAATTCGGCCGCAGCGGGTGGGGAAGTGATCGAGAAGGGATGGAACTGATTGGCGATGTCTCCGGGCCGGACCCGGAGCGTTGGCGATTGTTCTTCGGGTGAGAGCGCGACCGGATGGAGACCCCGGCTGATCCCCGCCGAGCGAAACGTGACATAGAGGAACTGGCCCGGAACAAAGACGACTGGAGCGCCGACAGGCACCATCGTGATCTCAGTTACGCGGTCGGCGAGCCTGCGAACATCGGCCACGAAGTAATCGTGGCGCCGTACCAGTACGTTCCCGAAGACCGATCTGTAGATCCAAGCCCCGACTCCGACGGCGGAGATGCCGGCGAGATAGACCTTCAACGACTGAGAAGCCACACCGGCGGCCGGGACTCGCAAGAAGTGGAACAGAGCGACGACGAAGATCGCTCCGAACGACCTCTGCACCCAGACGAATACCTCATGCTCGAGATTTGCGAACAGGCTCAATCCGATAGAGATCGTCATCGCTGCTAACGCCACCGGCCCGAGAAAGATCGCCCAGTTGCCTGAGGGAATGAAGAGATGAAGCGCCGTAGAGATGGAGCTAGTCGCCGAAGAGGCAACCATCAGGACGGCGTGGGAAGCGAGAAGCAGATGGGCAAATCGTCCATTGACCTGATGCACCCGGTACATCCGGTCCAGCCCCCCGAATAGGTTTTCGACGAACCACAACCTTCCGCCCAAGAAAAGGTTCAGCGCAAAGCAAGCTGTACCGGCAAGCGCCAGTGCGATAGCGACACTCTGCAACGAGGTAGCGAGGCTTCCGAAACGGGGACCGAGGGGTGACATCGCCCCCCACAGAGCGACCGGGACGAGCGCAAGCACCTCCAGGAGAACCAACGCCAGAAGCCGGGGCCTCTCCTGGGGGACGCTCAGGCGGCGCCCGCCCCGGCTTGGCTCGGGCGCGGCCGGACCTCTGGCATGTTCTCGGTGGTCGTCTCTCGACGTCATCCGGCTCGGAGCAGGTCAGCGTCGGCTCGGAAATGGGCCGTCGGCATGGCCCCGGAGCCTACGACTCGCTCTCGGCTAAAACGTCTCCCCCCCGTGGCGAGCCCCTGAAACCTCTACCCCTGAGGGCCTGGATGTGTTACGTATTCGGACGTAGACCGAAAAAGCGGAATATCACTCGGAATAGCCATTCCTTTACCCAACTCAGTCGGCCATGATTTAGGAGAAAGCTACGGGACCCTATGGGCCCCTACACAGGGGCGTGAAGCCCCTCCGTCGTTGGAGACCATCGGAGGACATTTATATGACGGCGCACCGAGATGATGCGCTTCTGACCCCGGCAGAGGTGGCTGCGCTATTCCGGGTGGATCCCAAGACGGTGACGCGCTGGGCGAAGGCCGGCAAGCTGACGTCCATCAGAACCCTAGGCGGCCATCGCCGCTATCGCGCCGAAGAGGTCCGCAAGTTCCTCGAGGCCACCGGGAAGCCTCACCGTGAGGAAGGCCTCGACAGCTCGGCGTGACATTTGCTCGCCGAAATCCAACCCAGGATCGCCCCTCGGCTGCAGATGATCCACCCGCGCCTCACACCGAGCCAGGGAATGCACCTATACGACGGCAGCGGTGCCGCTAAGGGTGGATGCCAGGCGTCCCGGTTTATCCTTCGGGCACTGCCCCCTTAGCTCAGACGGCAGAGCGTCTCCATGGTAAGGAGAAGGTCCACGGTTCGATTCCGTGAGGGGGCTCCCGGGCGGCGTAGCTCAGGGGCAGAGCAGGCGGCTCATAATCGCCTTGTCGGTGGTTCGAGTCCACCCGCCGCTACCAGCTTTTCCGCGTTCCGGCGCGATTGCTGCATATGGGATCGACACGAGCCGACCGCGTGGGTGCTGCGGCTGCGCCCTTCCCCGTTTCGACGCTGCGCTATCTCAGTCATCGAAGTGTCGTTGACCTCATCTTTCGATGGGCGTAGAATACTGCGTATGTTACGACGATCTTATGGGGGCAGGGGGCAATGAGCGTCAGGCACGCCCTGCTTGCTTTCTTGAGCGACGGCCCCAAGTACGGCTTGCAACTGCGCCAGGAATTTGAGGCGAGCACCGGCGAGGTGTGGCCCCTCAACGTCGGACAGGTCTACACGACGCTCCAGCGCCTCGAGCGCGACGAGCTGATCAAGTCCGACGACCGCGGCGAGGAGGCCGGGCCTCAGAAGGTGTTCCACATCACCGAGCCGGGCCGGAGGGAGCTCGACATTTGGTTGAGCACGCCACCGGACATGACCGAGCCACCCCGTGATGAACTCGTGATCAAAGTGCTCGCTGCCCTTCGCGTCCCCGATGTCTCCGTTCACGACGTGATCCAAGTCCATCGCCGCTATCTCGTCGAGCTGATGCAACAGTGGACGCGGCTCAAGGAGGACGAAGCTGACTTCGACCTCACCTTCGCCCTGGTCGCCGATGCGGAGCTCTTCCGGCTCGACTCCGTCGTCCGCTGGCTGGACGCCGCCGACGGTCGGTTGAAGCGTGCGGCGCTCGAGCCGCCCTCGGCCAAGCCCGCCCCGCTTATCCGGCGCAGATTGGTGGCCCGGCGATGACCTATCTCGAGCTGCGCTGGGTCTCGAAGAGCTACGGGGACGGGGCCAGCGAGGTACAAGCGCTCTCCGACGTCGACCTCACCGTCGAGCGTGGTTCGCTCGTCGCGGTGATGGGTCCGTCGGGCTCGGGAAAGTCGACGTTACTCACGATCGCCGGCAGTCTCGAAGAGCCGACCAGCGGTGAGGTGGTTATCGACGGTACCGTGCTGTCGTCGATGTCGCGCAACGACAAGGCGCGACTTCGCCGCCGAACCGTCGGCTATGTCTTCCAAGACTTCAATCTCCTCGCCGGGCTCACCGCCGGGGAGAACGTCTCGCTGCCGCTCGAGCTCGACGGAATCTCGGCAAAGAAGGCGCATCTGGCAGGCATCGCTGCGCTCGACGAGCTCGGTCTTGCGGATCGCGCAACCCACTACCCGGATCAGCTCTCCGGTGGGGAACGTCAACGGGTCGCGATCGCGCGGGCGATCGTAGGCGAGCGGTCGTTGCTGCTCGCGGACGAGCCCTCGGGCGCGCTTGACTCGACGAACAGCGAGGCCGTCATGCGAATGATTCTCGCCGCGTGCCACCGTGGCATCGCTGCGGTGGTCGTCACCCACGACGCGCAACTGGCGTCGTGGGCGGATCGAGTCGTCTTCATCCGGGACGGCCGAATCGTGGATCAGACAGTCCCACCGCCGACCCCCGAGTCGTTCATCGCCGACCTCCCCGCGCCAAGTCCCCGTCTGTAGCACAAGACTCTGAAGGAGTCGCGATGAGCACCGCCACCGTCGCCCCGCCCCCCGCCCCCCGGGGCGCTAATGGCGGCGCACCCGCCCGTCGGGCAGTCGTCCGCTGGGCGCGGCGCCTCTTTCGGCGCGAGTGGCGTCAGCAGTTCCTGATCCTTGCTCTCATCACCGTCGCGGTCGCGGCGACGATCGTGGGCTCGACGGTCGCGACGAACGACCCGCAGCCTGCGAACTTCGGCTTCGGCACGGCGCAGGAGCGCGTGTCCTTCACGACCTACGACGCCCACATGGCGAGCGTCATCGCGCGCTTGGAGCACCGCTTCGGCCGGGTCGAGGTGATCGATAACGAGACGTTGTCGATCCCAGGATCGATCAACACCTATGAGGTCCGTGCGCAAGACCCGCACGGACCCTTCAGCGGACCGATGCTCTTGCTGGTTTCCGGGCACTTCCCCTCAGGCGCCGATCAGGTAGCGGTAACGAGCGGCGTTGCATCGGCGTTCCACCTGAGGGTGGGGGCCACCTGGCGAGTCGCCGGCGTCGAACGCCAGGTGGTTGGCATCGTGGAGAACCCCCAGAGCCTCCTCGAGGAGTTCGCGCTCGTCGCACCTGGGCAAGTGAAGAACCCGACAGGAGCCACGGCGTTGTTCGACGCCCGCGGCACTCCGCCGAGCTGGATCGCCAACCATGTGCAGACCCCCGCTTCGGTCGCGCAGTCGAACCCACTCAACCCGGAGACAATCTCGCTCGCAGCCCTCATCCTCGGCATGTTGCTCATCGCGCTCGTCTCGGTCGGTGGATTCACGGTTCTCGCGCAGCGGCGCCTCCGCTCGATCGGGATGCTCGAGTCGACCGGCGCGACGGACCGCCACGTCCGTCTCGTTATCAGCGCGAACGGCGTGGTCGTCGGTGTCGCCGGTGCGATCCTCGGCTTCGTCCTCGGGCTCGTCGTCTGGGTCGCCTACCGACCGAGTCTCGAGCAGAGCTCGCACCATGTCATCGGAGTGCTCGCGCTCTCGTGGACCGTGGTCGCCGCCGCGATGGTGCTGGCGGTCGTTGCTGCGTCCTACGCGGCATCCCGCCCGGCGCGGGCGATCACCAAGGTGCCGATCGTCCAGGCGCTGTCGGGCCGTCCGGCGCCGCCGCGCCAAGTGCATCGGTCCATAGTCCCCGGGATCGTTTGCCTCGTCGCGGCATTCCTGCTTCTCGGCTACTCGGGGGGCACGGGCAATGGGAACGGGAGCGGTGGTTTGCCAGAACTGGTGCTCGGGATAGTGCTCCTCATCCCCGGGCTCATCCTGCTCGCGCCGCTCTTCCTCTCGCTCACCGCGAAGCTGGCTCGGCGCGCGCCGATCGCGCCTCGACTCGCGCTGCGCGATCTCGCCCGCTATCGAGCACGCTCGGGTTCCGCACTGGCGGCCATCAGCGTTGGGGTCCTCGTCGCGGTCATCGTCATCATCGCCGCCGCCTCCCGCTACGGAAACGTCCTTGACTACGCGGGTCCGAACCTCGCCTCGAATCAGCTCGCTCTCCACGCCAACATGCCCCCTCCGCCGGAGACGATCGTTAAAGGACCGGACGACACTCAGGTCGTCAAGCCGCCCACGACCAAGGCGGTGAGTCCCACGAAGCTGGCGCCGCACGCCGCCTCGATCGCGGTGTCTCTCGGCGCGCAGCTCATCGCTCTCGAGACACCGAATGCGGCATTGAACGGGAGCCACCTCGGTCGGCAGTGGAATGGACCGATCTACGTAGCGACCCCGCAGCTGCTCCAGGCCTTCGAAATCAAATCCTCCGAGATCGACCCCAACGCGGACGTCTTGACTTCACGTCCTGGTCTCTCAGGTTTTTCTGGTCTCGAGTTCAACTACGCATCGGGCGGCAAATCCGGCCCTCCATCCCAGATCTGTACGGTCGCGACAAGCTGTCTTGCTCACCCGGTGATCCAAGAGGTCGGCGCACTACCCAGCGGGACGTCGGCGCCGAACACGGTGATCACCGAGCACGCGATCCGCGAGTTCCACATCCACGCGACAACGAACGACTGGTTGGTTCAGGGACCTCAAGCCTTCACTGCTGTCCAGATCAACAGTGCCGAGCTCGCGGCGTCGACCACCCAGATCGCGGTCGAGGCGAAGAACGACGAGCCCACCTCATCCGCCGTCATCACCTGGGCGACGATCTTCGGGATCGTCATCGCGCTCGGTGTGCTCGGGATGTCGGTGGGCCTCGTACGAAGCGAGACCACCAGCGATCTCCGCACGCTCGCGGCAACCGGTGCGTCCACTTACACACGGCGCAACCTGACAGCGGTAACTGCCGGGGCGCTCGGCTTTCTCGGGGCGCTCCTTGGGACGCTCGGGGGTTACATCGGCATGATCGGTTGGCTCCGGAGCAACTCGCTGAACGGGGGGATGGCCGCGCTGGGGAACATTCCGGTTGCGTACCTCCTCATCATCCTCCTCGGCATGCCGGCGTTCGCGGCGATCGTCGGGTGGCTGTTCGCCGGTCACGAGCCCGCAGCAATGACGCACCAGGCGATCGAGTGAGATAGCGGCCGGGCGTGGCAACCAGGCCGCCCTCACGATCCGCACCGTTAGCTCAGCGCGCTTGAGCCCTACGGGGTCGGCTTGGCCCCACTTCCTGCTCCCACCGATTTAGGGTTGAGCGATCGCCGGGCAGGGGGGAGCAGTGGCAGACGACGGACCGGTAGCGGACGAGGTCAAGGCCTTCAAGAAAGAGGTCGACGCGGGGTTCGATGAAACCCTCGCCGAGGTAACGGCTGAGCTCGCCGCCGTTCCGGTGCCGGGGGCGATCCCTCTTCCGGGTCTCGAGCCTGCTGCCTATCCCGAGCCGGGCGAAGACGTCCCCTTCCTGCCGGCGCCCGCGGAAGGCGAACCGAGTCCACTCCAGGAAAAGCTGGACCTAGCCGCCGAGGCTCCTGCGCATGGTGACGGGACCGATGAGGACGCGATAGTCGAATTCGCTCCCGACCCGGCGATGGTGTGGGGGCCGCGCTGGCTCAAGGGCCGCAGCGCGAAGCCGGAAGAGGATGACCTTTAGCCGCCTGAGTACGCTCCTCTATACTTTTGCCTCCACAAACCCGAAAGGTCGACAATGGCAAGTGATCGCCGCGTCCACGTGACGCTCGAGTGCACGCAGTGCAAGCGGCGCAACTACATCACCGAAAAGAACCGTCAAACCACGCGCGATCGGATGGAGCTAAAGAAGTACTGCCGCTGGTGCACCGGCCACACTGCGCACCGCGAAACCCGCTAGCTCTCTTCTACGGCGGATGTACGCGCGCTCGCGCTGTTAGCAGTCAATAGCAAAGGGGCCGGGAAGTGTTCCCCGGCCCCTTTTTTACGTATTCCTGTGGTTAGAAGTCCATGTCTCCGCCGCCCGGCATACCGCCCGGCATGGCGGGGGCCTTCTCCGGCTTGTCGGCGACGATCGCTTCGGTTGTTAGGAACAGAGCCGCGATGGAGGCTGCGTTCTGAAGAGCTGAACGCGTCACCTTTGCTGCGTCCACCACGCCCGCACGGAACAGATCGACGTATTCGCCGTTGGCTGCGTTGAGCCCCTCACCCGGTCCGGACGTGCGGACCTTCTCAACCACCACTCCGCCTTCAAGTCCGGCGTTGTGCGCGATCACCTTGAGTGGCTCTTCCAGCGCTTTGCGGACGATCAATGCACCGGTCTGCTCGTCGCCTTCGAGCTCGAGCTTCTCGAGGCCCTCTTGCGCGTGCAACAGAGTGACGCCACCACCGGCGACGATTCCCTCTTCAACTGCGGCTTTCGTCGTCTGAACGGCGTCCTCGATGCGGTGCTTCTTCTCCTTCAGCTCGACCTCGGTTGCAGCCCCAACCTTGATGACCGCAACTCCGCCGGCCAGCTTGGCGAGGCGCTCCTGCAACTTCTCACGGTCGTAGTCGGAGTCCGAACGCTCGATCTCGGCCTTGATCTGATTGACGCGGCCCGTGATCTCGTCGGCCACGCCCCCGCCTTCGACGACGGTCGTGTCGTCCTTGGTAACAACTACCTTGCGGGCGGAGCCCAGCATGTCGAGAGTGACGGACTCAAGCTTGAGACCGACCTCCTCGCTGATGACCTGGCCCCCTGCGAGGATAGCGATGTCCTGCAGCATGGCCTTGCGGCGATCACCGAATCCGGGAGCCTTGACAGCGGCCGCGCGGAAGGTTCCGCGGATCTTGTTCACCACGAGAGTGGCGAGAGCCTCACCCTCGACGTCCTCGGAGACGATCAGGAGCGGCTTGCCTGCCTGCATGACCTTCTCGAGGATCGGCAGCAGATCCTTCACTGCAGAGATCTTCTGGTTGGCGATGAGGATGTAGGGGTCTTCGAGTACGACCTCCATCCGCTCGGCGTCGGTTACGAAGTAGGGGCTGATGTAACCCTTGTCGAAACGCATACCTTCGACGAGCTCGAGCTCGAGACCGAAAGTGTTGGACTCCTCGACCGTAATGACGCCGTCCTTGCCGACCTTGTCCATCGCCTCGGCGATGGTCTCGCCGATCTCCGGATCGTTGTTCGCAGAGATCGAGGCGACCTGGCTGATCTGCTCGCGGCCCTCGACGTCGCGCGATTGGCTCTTGATGTTCTCGACGACGTTGTCGACGGCCTTCTCGATGCCGCGCTTGAGGGCGATCGGGTTCGCGCCTGCGGCCACGTTCCGCAGTCCCTCGCGGACCATGGCTTGCGCTAGGACTGTCGCCGTCGTGGTGCCGTCGCCGGCTACGTCATCGGTCTTCTTGGCGACTTCCTTGACGAGCTCGGCTCCGATCCTTTCGAGCGGATCTTCGAGCTCGATGTCCTTCGCGATCGAGACGCCGTCATTGGTGATGGTGGGAGCGCCCCACTTCTTCTCCAGGACTACGTTGCGGCCCTTGGGGCCGAGGGTGACCTTCACGGCATCGGCGAGCTGGTTCATCCCTCGCTCGAGCGCCCGCCGGGCCTCCTCATCAAAGCTCAGCAATTTCGCCATTCACTACCTCCTTGGGTGGTACGGATGTCGATTAGCACTCTCATGCTTCGAGTGCCAACGATAGCGCCTCGGGGCCGAGGCTGGCAAATGCCGCTCCTCGCCCTCGGCGGACCTTCCCGGCGCCCTGCCGAGACACACGCTCAGCCCGTCTGCAGCCTTCCGGAGGGATGGTCCGGTCGACCGCGGGCGGCCCCGACGAGGGTCTCGATCTGCTCAATGCTCCCGACGGTTCCCTTGGCTCTGACCACCCCTAGCCGATCCAGCACCACTGCGTACGGCGTCGAGACGATGTTGTAGCTCTCGAGGATCCCCGGGCTGGAAATGAGGCCGACGACGTGGCTTGCGAAGTCCCGCTCCGCCTCGGCCGGATCGGCAGCGGTGACCACGTGCGGGGTCACCTGGCCACTGCGGGCGATGGCGGGCAATGCAGGCAGGAAGATTTCGCACGCGCCGCAACCAGGCGAGACGAATAAGAGGAGCTGCGACCGGCCCGGCCCACCCACGGTCACTGGATCTCCACCCAGGTCGAGAACTGTGACAGCGTCGGGAGTGGCGCCGAGCGCAGGGCCATCCCCGTCCGCAGCCACGCTGGTGGGACCCAGGCGCGCACTGAGCGATCCCAACTGGCGAGCGAGCGCCACGACGACAGCCGTCAGCACGATCACGAGCGCCCACAACGCGAGATAGGAAGCGGCCCACGATCCATCCACTTGTGCTCTCCTTGTCGACTCACCAGGCTACTTGGCGGCCGGGGCATGGCCGGCCATCCCACTAGGATGCCCCTGCGATGTCTGTTCTCACTTTGCTTGCGGGCGTGCTCGTCGCGCTCGTACTCGGGTGGGCCGCGCTGGCCAAGCTGATCCGTTTCTCTCACTGGCAACAGGCCTTGGGGGCCTACGGTCTTCCGACTCGGGTAGCGAGCGTCGCGTCGATTGCTGTCCCGCTGGCTGAGCTGGCTGTGGTGTGTTTGATGCTGGTGGGCCGCGCCCGGGCAGGCGCAGCCCTGACGCTGGGACTGCTCTCCGTTTTCTCATTGACGTTGCCCCAGATGAGCCAGAAGCATGGCAACCGCGTGCCCTGCGGCTGTTTCGGAAAGGCAACTAGCTACGATCTCAGGTTGCTGATCGCCCGCAACGGCGCCCTCGCCGCCCTTGCCGGGATCATTCTCATCGGGGGTCGCGACCATCTGGTGATCGGATCGATCCACTCTGCGTGGACGGTTCTGCCCAGTGCTCTCGTCTTCGTCGGCCTGTCGCTGGCCTTCTGGGTCGGGCGGGAACTCACAGAAGCGTCTCGAAGGCAGTGAGTGGTGCCGCGCCCCGGCTCCTGATCCTGGGGTGGGACTCCGCCACCTTCGACGTCATCGACCCCCTGATCGCCGAAGGAAGACTGCCCGCCCTCGCCAGCCTCATCCATCGAGGTGTTCGCGCACCGCTTCGATCTACCTGGCCCCCGATGACCGACTGCGCATGGACCTCTGCCTTCACCGGCTGCAACCCCGGTAAGCACGGCATCTTCGGATCGTGGTACCGAGCGCCGGGCGCCTACGAGTGCCGCTACTTCTCGTCCCGCGATCGCCGGGCCCCTGCATTGTGGGAGCTCGCCGATGGCATCTCGTTCTTGGTGTGGAACGTTCCGATGACCTTTCCGCCACAATCGGTAACGGGAGCCATGGTCGCCGGCTACGGCGCTCCGACAGGGTCGCGGTTCTGCTCCCCTGAATCCTTTCAAGACTCTCTGGGCGAGCGCTGGGATCTCGAGGATCTTCTGGATCGCGCACCCTATGGATCGCTCGATCGTTACCTGGAGCAATTACTGGGCGGTTTGCGTGCACAGTCACAAGCGTTGCCCTGGGCCATCCGCGAGACGGGGGCGGACTGCGCGGTAGCGGTGTGGCCGCATGTGGATCGAGCACAGCACTTCTTCTGGCAGTTCCGGGATACCGAGCACCCGCTGTCGTTCGCCGTCGACCGTGTCTACGAAGAGATGGACCGAACAACGGGCGCACTGCTAGATGCCTTTCCGGAGGCAGACGTGCTGGTGGTTAGTGACCACGGCGCAGGCCCTCTCCGAGGCGATGTGAACATGGGAGCGTGGCTCGCCCGTAACGATTACGCGCGCTATGGAACAGGGTCACGCTCCTCGCTTGGCGCCGCGTGGCGGCTGCCCCCAGCCGCACGGCGTCTGGCCAAACGCCTTGCCCCGGGACTGGCGCGGCGAGCCATGCAGGAAACGCTGAGCCAGGGGTTGGGGCCCTTCGACTGGTCCCGGACGCGAGCCTTCATGGGCGTGAACGGCGACCTCTGGATCAACCAGGCAGGGCGCGAGCCGCAGGGAAGGGTTCCCGACTCAGCGGCTCCCGCGCTGGTCGAGGAGATCCGGGCTGCAGTGCTGGCGCTGCGCGACCCAAGCTCCGGTGCGCCACTGTTCGCCGGCGCATACCGTCGCAGCGACATCTATTCGGGGGCCGCGGCGGCCCTGGCGCCTGACCTGATGCTCGACTCGTGGTCGGCTGGATACAGGGTTGCCCCCGGCAGGAGAGACTCCGAACATGTGGTGATTCCGCCGTCTCCCTTGGCTGGTGTGGAGGCTTCGTGGTCCTCGGATCACCGGCCGCTGGGGATCTTCGCCGCCGCAGGTCCGCACGTCGGATCCGGGCGGAGGTCGGAGATGTCTCTGTACGACGTGTGTCCCACGGCGCTGGCGCTGCTCGAGCGAGAGATCCCTGGGGGCCTCGACGGACGAGCTGCCGAAGAGGCGCTCGCGGATTCTTTCATTGCAGCGCATCCGGTTCGCGCCGGCTCAGCCGCGTCTACCAGACCGACAGAGCCCGCATACTCGGCTGCGGACGCGGCGGCAGTCGCGCAACATCTCAAAGAGCTCGGTTACATCGAATAGAGAGGAGAGCATGGATCCGGAGCCGTTCAAGCAGGTCGCAAGGATGCTGTGGTCGCTCGGCGATTACACCGAGATCGCAAAGAACGCTGAACAACCGGCCCGTGAGCTGGTCGACGCCTGCAAAGCGCGCCCGGGCGTAGAGCTGCTCGATGTTGCCGCAGGAAACGGAAACGTCGCGATCGCTGCCGCCTGGCGAGGCGCGTCGGTCGTCGCCTCCGATCTGACACCGGCAATGGTCGAGTTAGGCCGGCAACGGTCGCAGGCGGAAGGAGTGGAGATCGAATGGCACGAGGCGGATGCTGAGGCCCTCCCCTTCGAGAGGGAACGTTTCGACATTGTCACGTCGGCCTTCGGTGCCATGTTCGCTCCGCGACCCGAGGTTGTGACCGGCGAGCTATTTCGCGTGACACGACCTGGCGGAACCGTGGGCATGGTGAACTGGACCGAACCAGGGTTCATGGGCCAGGTCATTCAGCGGATGGACCCCTTCGCGCCACCTCGACCCCCAGGGGTGCCCTCGCCGCTGTCTTGGGGCGACCCCGCTGTGGTCGAAGAACGCTTCTCGGACTTCGCCTCCGAGATAGCAACAGAGCGCAAACTGAACCGCTTCGCTGCCGCTTCCGAGACTGAGATGGTGGCCTTCTTCGAGGTGAACCTCGGACCCATGGTGGCTCTGAGAAGCGTACTTCCCGAAGAGCAGTACGAGGAATTGAGAGCATCGTTGAAAGATGTGACCGCACAGTTCAATCGGGCACGGGACGACGTGCTCATCGATGCCGAGTACTTGCTTGTGACCGCGCAGAAGTCAAAGTCACAGGGCTGATGAGCTCGCAGGATCTGGAGGACAAGGAGCGTCGGCTCATCGAGGGTCTGCGCGACATGGGACGTGTGATCGTGGCGTACTCGGGTGGCGTGGATTCGGCTTTGCTGGCTGCCGAGGCTCATCGAACGCTGGGTATCGATGCGATCGCCGCCACCGCGGTGTCCCCCTCGATCGCCGAGCACGAGCTCGGGCACGCACAAGAGCTGGCGCAGCGATTCGGTTGGAATCATGTCCTCATCGAGACGAACGAGTTGGCACGAGAGGAATATGCGCGCAACGATTCACGGCGCTGCTATTGGTGCAAGACCGAGTTGTTCGAGATGCTCGGCCCCCTCGCGCGCGACAGGCGGTCCGAGATCGCGGTAGGCACCAACCTCGACGATCTATCCGACTACCGGCCTGGCCTCGCGGCAGCCCGGGAACGCAGCGTGAAGACTCCACTCGCCGATGCCGGTCTGACCAAGGACGAGGTCCGGGAGCTTTCGCGCGAGCTCGGCCTCCCCACTGCCGACAAGCCTGCTTCGCCGTGCCTCGCCTCGCGTTTCGCCTACGGTGTGACGGTGACGAGAGAGGGGCTACGCCGGATCGACAAGGCAGAAGAGCTGCTCCGCGAGCTGGGCTTTGTCGAGTTCAGGGTGAGAGACCACGGCGACCTCGCGCGGGTGGAAGTGCCAAAAGCCGACCTCGAGCGAGCCGCCGCCCTCCACGAGCGGATCGCAGAAGGCTTGCGGGCCGTCGGGTTCCGCTACGTGACCCTCGATCTCACCGGCTTCCGCTCCGGCTCGATGAATGAGGTGCTTCAGCCCATGATCCGGAAGAGGTCCTTCTAGGCAAACCGTAAGGCGGCGATGAAGGCAGGAGCAGCGGCGTCGCCGGCCTTGAAAAGCTCGCGACCCGGCCCTTTCCCCCTAGAGGGGAAACTCGGTCTACAGCGGATTTCCCGGGTGGGCCCAGGTGCTGAACGTGCGCCGCCCGTAGAGCAGGGGCAGGTGGTCGGCGCGCATGCTTCCGTCCTCGACCTCGCCCAGCAGGATCCAGTGGTCTCCCGCCTCGAGCGTTCGCGCGACGCGGCAGGCCACATAGGCGCCGGAGTCCTCGGTCAGTACCGGACCGGCTCCCACGGCAGGCGAGTCCCAGAGCACGCCTTCGAACTTGTCCTCCATCTTTGCGGCGAACCTCCGGGCAAGCTCTTCACGTCCCGCCGCCAGGAAATTGACCGTGAACATCCCGCTCTCTTCGATCGCCATCAGCGTCGACGACTGGTTATCCAGACAGACGAGAACCAGTGGTGGATGCAGGGAGACCGGACAGAAGGCGCTCACGGTCAGGCCCTTAGGGCTGCCGGCAGCAGTAGTGGTAGTTACGACGGTCACGCCGGTAGGAAAGCTCGACATGATCTCGAGGAACAGATCCTCGGCAACCGCCATCGGCTGCGCTTACAGCTGAACGATGGGGCAGGTAAGGGTTCGAGTGATCCCTTCGACGCTCTGGATCTTGGCCACCACCATCTTGCCAAGGCTGTCCATGTCTGGAGCGCTCACTTTAACGATGACGTCGTAGGGCCCAGAGAGATCCTCCGCCCGTTCGACGCCTTCGATCTGCCGGATCTCGCGTGCCACCGCGCTCGAGTTCACAGAGGCCTGAACCAGGATGTAAGCCTCGACGGGCACTGCCATGGGTCCCTCCGATCTGAAGTGCACGGATTGTAACCAAGCACGAGAGCCCGCAGGTATGTTTTCGCAGCTCATGCAAGCAGTTCATCGCACTCTCGCCATCGCCGTGCTGGTGATGACGGCTGCTTTCACGGCCGGTGCGATCGGCGCAGCATGGCGTCAGGGCAGCCGTCCCTGGCTGGAGTGGGGCCGCCGCGCCCTGATGACTGTCATCGTCCTCCAGGTGCTCGCCGGCCTGTTTCTCTATGGCACCGGTCACCGACCGGCCGAGTCCTTGCACCTCCTCTACGGTGCAGCTGCCTTGGCAGCCATCCCCTTTGGCAGTTATTTCGCGGCCGAGGCCCCACCCCGCCCCCGTGCTGTGGTTCTCGCGACCGCAGGGGTCCTGACCCTCGGCATCATCTTTCGTTCCTTTGTGACGGGATGACACGCTTCATGCCGAATGTGCGGGAGGATGCCTGCCGTGCGTCGCTTCCGCGCCCCGATGTTGCTGGTCGCTGCTGCAGCAGCGTTGCTGCCGGCATGTTCCGCCGGTTCGCCATCCGCGCTGCACCCACAAGGACCCGCCGCCCAGAGGATCGATGGCCTGTGGTGGTTCATGTTCTGGATCGCGCTCGGCGTGTTTGCAGTCGTCATCGGCATGCTGTTGTTCGGGTTGTTCCGAAGAAGGAAGGGGGGAGAATCCGTCGCTCGCGGGGGCGGCGAGAAGGCAGTTGTGCTTCTTGGGATCGTGGCTCCAGCAATCATCCTCACGACGCTGTTCATAGTTTCGATGCGCGATCTCAACGCGATATCGGCGCCTGCCAAGAGCAACGCGTTGACATTGAATGTCATCGGTCACGACTGGTGGTGGGAGGTGCGTTATCCACAGCAGCACGTCGTAACCGCAAACGAGATCCATATACCCACGGGCAAGCCTGTCTTGTTGCATCTGTCTACTGCGGATGTCATCCACAGCTTCTGGGTTCCGCAGCTCAGTGAGAAGACCGACATGATTCCCGGCAAGACGAATCGGATGCTGATCCAGGCCGACCATCCGGGTATCTACCGCGGTCAATGCGCTGAGTTCTGCGGGCTCGAACACGCGCGGATGTCGTTCCTGGTGATCGCCGAATCTCCCTCGCAATTCCAATCTTGGGTGACTACCCAGAGCCAGCCCCCCGCACCCCCCGCCGGCTCGGCGGCGCAGGGCCGGCGCGTTTTTCTCCATTCCACATGCGTGAGTTGCCACGCGATTCAAGGCACCAAAGCCAGCGCCACCGACGGGCCCGACCTCACCCATTTCGGGAGCCGTCGCACCATCGCGGCCAACACGCTCCCGAACACACCAGGCAATCTGTCGGCTTGGATCGAAGATCCCCAAGGCATCAAGCCCGGCGCCCTCATGCCGCCTGCCGTGGTTGAGCCCCGTCAGCTCCAGGCTCTGGTTACTTATCTGGAAGGGCTGAAGTAATGGCTGCGATCGCCGAACGACTCACCTCGATCTGGGAGGAAACTCCGGGGCTAGCCTCGTGGCTGACGACCGTCGACCACAAGCGCATCGGCAAGCGATACATCGCCACCGCTTTCACCTTCTTCGTGCTTGCGGGTCTCGAGGCCATGGCCATGCGTATCCAGCTGGCGCGTCCCGATCAAGCCTTCGTGACGCCCAATGCGTTCAATCAGCTGTTCACGATGCACGGCATCACGATGATCTTCATGTTTGCCACCCCGATCCTCTCTGGGTTCGGTAACTACTTCGTGCCGTTGATGATCGGAGCGAGGGACATGGCGTTCCCGCGTCTGAACGCATTCGGATACTGGGTGTTCTTCTTCGCTGGTCTCTTCATGAGCTTCAGTCTGCTCATCGGCAAGGCCCCGACCGACGGTTGGTTCAACTACGTCCCGTTCGCGCTGACCCATTACTCGCCGGGCATGAACATCGACTTCTACGGCCTAGGGATCATCTTCATCGGGATCTCGTCGACGACAGGCGCGATCAACTTCATCGTAACCATCTTCAAGATGCGGGCTCCAGGGATGTCGATCAACCGGATGCCATTGTTCGTATGGGCGGTGCTGACCACTGCCTTCGCGATCGTCTTTGCGCTGCCCAGCCTGACGGTCGCGAATGTGTTGCTAGAGCTGCAGCGATTGGCTGGGTTCCATTTCTACGACGTCGCCCGCGGGGGTGATCCGATCCTGTGGCAGCACCTCTTCTGGATCTTCGGACACCCGGACGTCTACATCATCGTGCTGCCGGCCTTGGGCATCGTGTCGACCATTCTGCCGGTGTTCTCTCGTCGTCCGATCATTGCGTACCCCTACGTAGCCCTGTCCGTAGTTGCCATCGGAATCGTTGGTTTCGGAGTGTGGGTGCACCACATGTTCGCTACCGGCCTGCCACAGCTGTCGATGAGCTTTTTCAGCGCCGCAAGCATGATGGTCGTGATCCCAAGCGGCATCCAGATGTTTGCTTGGGTGATCACGATCATCAAAGGACGGCCGGTGTTCACAGTGCCGTTCCTGTTCGTCATCGGTTTCATCGTCACGTTCTTGATCGGCGGGCTTACCGGACCGATGTTCGCGGCGGTTCCCTTCGACCAGCAGATCACCGACTCGTATTTCGTGGTGGCCCACTTCCATTACGTGCTCTTTGGTGGAGCGGTCTTCCCAATCTTCGCCGCGCTCTATTACTGGCTTCCCAAGATGACAGGGCGTCTGCTGAACGAGCGGCTCGGCAAGCTCAGCTTCTGGCTCATCTTCATCGGCTTCCAGGTGACGTTCTTCCCGATGCACATCATGGGTTTATTGGGGATGCCCCGGAGGATCTACACCTACCAGTCGGGTTTGGGGTGGGATGTGTGGAACATGCTCTCTTCTATCGGCTCCTTCATCCTTGCCGCCGGCATTCTTGCGTTCATCGTCGACTACTTCCTGAGTCTCCGGCGCGGGCTCCCGGCGGGAGATGATCCGTGGGCCGCAGACACTCTCGAGTGGGCGATCTCGTCGCCGCCGCCGGCCTACAACTTCGAATCGATCCCACACGTTGCCAGCCGGGAGCCCTTATGGGATCAGCCAGAGCTGCCGCAGCAGATACGGCGGGGGACCGCGGGACCCGTGCTCGACGAAGGCCACGCCACAGTCGCCACGAGCGTGCTCGACGCCGACAGCGAGGACGTCCTCCAGATGCCAGGTGAGTCGCCGTGGCCGCTCGCGACGGCGTTGGGGATGCTCATCATCTTTTCCGCCCTCCTTGTCAGTAATCTCGGTCTGGCTGCCGCCGGTTTGGTCGTGATGTCGTTCGGCATCGCGGGATGGCTGTGGGACACCGGAGATGTGACCTCGGGATGAGCTCTTCGTTCGCCGCCACCGCGAGTACCGCACCGGACGCACGCACGCGTGAGAGCGGGTGGTGGGGGATGCTGCTGTTCATCGCCACCGAGGCGACCATCTTCGGCATCCTGTTTGCTACCTACTTCTATCTACGCTTCAGGAACGCACCGGTGTGGCCACCCGACGGCATCAAACAGCCCACACTGGGACTGCCACTTCTCATGAGTGCCTTCCTGCTCACCAGCAGCATTCCCATGCACATCGCCGAGCTGGGAGTGAAGAGAGGCAAGCAAACGTGGCTGAAGGCGGGACTCGCGGTCAGCTTCCTCCTCGGTGTGGGATTCCTCATCGTGATGCTTGGGTTCGAGTATCCCGAGAAGCTGAAGGAGTTCACCGCCCAGACCGACGTCTACGGTTCGCTCTTCTTTCTCATCACCGCCCTGCACGGCAGCCACGTCTTCGTCGGGTTGGTGATGAACGCCTGGACCCAAGTAAAGGCAAGCCGAGGTCGGTTCGACGAGCGGCACCACCTCACCGTGCTGAACGTCGCCGCTTACTGGCACTTCGTTGACGTCATCTGGGTCTTTGTGTTCCTTACCCTCTACTTCTCACCCCGGTTCTAGGAGAGCCTCGATGGCCAGCTCCATAGTCCAGCCAAAGAGCAAGGGATCTTTCACTCTGTGGTTCGCGGTCGCGGCTCCGCCGCTGCTGTGGATAACGCAACTGGCAGTCGGTGGCGAACTGCCCGAGGTCGCGTGCTCTCCTGGTTTCGAGCCGAACAACATGCTGGGGCTTGGTATCCGGACGTTCCTCGCGATCGTGAGCACGGTGCTTGCGCTGCCGGTGGTCGCTTCCGTGATCATGTCGTTCCGAAACATGCGCGTACTCGGAGCTATCGAGAGCCGCGATCCTCGGGAAGAGCGCGGCTACTTCATGGCGTTGGTGGGCTTTGTTGCGAGCTCGTTCTTTCTGCTGACGATGATCGTGAGCGCGGTCGCCGTACTGTTCTTCGGATTGTGCCAGCGATGACGCCGCCGATCTCTCCCCATGACCTGTGGCGCTCGTGGAGCTTCGATCCCGCGGTGATCACCGGCATCGCTCTGTTGGCGACGGCCTACGTCCTCGGGCTGCGACGGCTGTGGAGCCGCGGAAGAGGCAGGGGGATAACCGTTCCGCAGGCGGGCACCTTCGCGGCGGGCATCGCCGTTCTGCTCGTGGCCCTGGTTTCCCCGCTAGACCGGCTGTCGGCATCGTTGTTCTCGGCTCACATGGTCCAGCACCTGCTCCTGATACTGGTCGCGGCTCCACTGCTCGTGGCGGGCTCGGCGGGGACCGCGATCGGTCTCGCCCTGCCGCTTCCTGCGCGACGCACGGTGCGAACCTGGGAGCGTCACGGGTGGACGCGGGCGGTGACGGCTGTTCTCACCCGACCCGTTGTTGTTCTGGTCCTGCACATCACAGCCTTGTATCTGTGGCACCTGCCGGCCTTCTATCAGGCAGCTCTCGCCAACGACACCGTCCATGCCCTCGAACACGCGTCCTTCTTCGGCACCGCATGGCTGTTCTGGTGGTTGATCATCGACGAGAAAGGGCGGCAGAAACTGGGTAATGGTGCTGCCGTTCTGTTCGTCTTCCTCGCAGGCTTCGCCAGCGGAGCCTTGGGAGCGTTGCTGACCTTCGCTCCCACCGCGCTCTATCCGTTGCAAGCACTGGGGGCCAGAGGCTGGGGCCTCACCCCTCTGCAGGACCAGCAATTGGCCGGGCTGATCATGTGGGTTCCTGCAGGATTGGTCTACGTTCTCACCGCGGCAGTCTTGTTCTTGAAGTGGATGTCTGAGATGGATGCCGCCGTGGCCCGGGAAGGAGGCGCCGCCGGATGACCAGTCACCGGATGCCGAAACTGTCCGCCGCCTGTCTCATCGTGGCGGTGGTGCTGGCCGGCTGCCAGCCGGTCGACCGCAATCCACCCCCGGAAGTAAGGGGAGGAGACCCTGCTACGGGGGCCAAGGACATCGCAAGTTTCGGCTGTGGAGGATGTCATGTGATCCCGGGGATCGGCGGAGCGGACGGCACCGTCGGGCCGCCGTTAACCGATTTCGGACATCGCGGGTTCATCGCGGGCGAGTTGTCGAACAAGCCGTCGAACCTCATGCTGTGGTTGCAGGATCCAAAAGGGGTCGAGCCTGGAACGGATATGCCGAACCTGGGAGTGAGCGCCACCCAAGCCCGTGACATCGCCGCCTACCTCTATACCTTGGACTAGTGCCCGGCCCCCGTTCGGTCTCCATATCTGCGTTGTTGTTGGTGGCGGTCGGCGCGCTCGTGCTGGGACGCGCCGAGCCGTCCCTGGCCGGCGACGGGAATCCCGCGCTGGCTGCTGCAGCGACTGCCCCTGAGTCGGGCAGGTTGATCTTTCTCGGTGACTGCGCTTTCTGTCACGGGAGCGATGCGTCCGGCACGAACCGAGGGCCGAGCTTGCAAGGGGTCGGCGCCGCCGACGTTGACTTCTATCTGTCCACGGGCCGGATGCCCGTGACCGAAGAGGTCCAGGATCCCCAACGCAAGCCCCCCGCCTATGACGGGGCGGAGATCGCGCAGATCGTCTCCTACGTCGATTCGCTCGGCGCGGGGACCGGGACGCCGATACCGCAAGTCGACCTGGGTACCGCAAGCTTGACCGACGGCGGCAAGCTCTACACCGAGAACTGCGCGTCCTGTCACTCGAGTGTTGCTGCCGGCGGAGCCCTTACGAACGGCATGTACGCCCCCACCCTGCGGCCCTCTACGCCCACGCAGATCGCGGAGGCCATCCGGGTCGGACCAGGGACCATGCCGCTCTTCGGTACTGATGCGTTGTCGGACGAGCAAGTCAATTCGATAGCCCGATACGTGGTTTACCTGCAACATCCGGAGGACCGTGGGGGCCTTGGTCTCAGTCACATCGGCCCCATCACCGAGGGCATGATCGCCTTCGTGGTTGGGCTCGGGGCATGCCTTCTCATAATCCGCAGGATCGGGACGGCAGTCGGTGACTGAGAAACGCACTGCCACTCGTCTGATCGCTATGAGCTTCACGATCAGCACGCTGGCATCGCTCGGACTTCTGATCACTTACATCGTCGGAGGTCAACCGCAGGTCGAAGGCACGCTGATCGCACTCTCATTGGGCGGTCTGGCGGTAGGGCTCATCATGTGGGCTCACGATCTGATGCCTTCCGGGCACTTCGTCGAAGAGCGCGAGCCGCACCAATCCACTGCCGCGGAGCGGTCCTCTCTGACGGCGGAGATGGACAGAAGCGGAGACGAGATCCAACGACGAACCTTCCTCGGCCGCATCCTCGTAGGGGCTCTGGGAGTGCTGGGCGTTGCAGCTCTGTTTCCCGTTCGTTCCCTCGGTACCAAGCCGGGACGAACGCTTTTCCACACCAGCTGGACGCCCGGAGCTCGCGTCGTGACGGGGGCCGGCGAGCCCGTGACCTCCACCACCCTGAAGGTCGGCAGCGTGCTGACCGTTTTTCCCGAGGGACACACGAATGCTGCCGACTCCCAAACGATCCTGCTGCGCGTGAGCGCAAGTGAGTTCACGCCCCTCCCCGGACGAGAGAGCTGGAGTCCCAACGGCTATCTCGCCTACTCCAAGGTGTGCACGCACGCGGGGTGTCCGGTAGCGCTGTATCAAGCCGAAGCTAAAGAGCTGTTCTGCCCCTGTCACCAGTCGGCTTTCGATGTGTTCGACGGAGCTCGTCCGATCGCAGGTCCGGCAACGCGCCCCTTGCCACAGCTTCCCCTGGCGATCGACTCTGATGGTTACCTGACCGCGCAGCGGGACTTCACGCAACCGGTGGGCCCCGGATTCTGGAATGACCCCTCGTGATCTTGCGCAGGATGGCCCGGTGGACGGACGATCGTCTGGGGTCGTCCGCGTTCGCCGAAGAAGCGTTGAACAAAGTCTTTCCGGACCACTGGTCGTTCATGCTTGGCGAGATCTCGCTCTATTGCTTCGTGATCTTGATCCTGACCGGAACGTTCCTCACCTTCTTCTTCGACGCAAGCTCGCGCGAGATCGTGTACAGAGGCAGCTACGCTCCGCTCAACGGGGCGACCGTCTCAGAGGCGTACGCGTCAGTGGTGAGGATCAGCTTCGATGTAAGAGCCGGGCTTGTGATGCGCCAGATCCACCATTGGGCTGCTCTGTTGTTCATCGGCGCGATCGTGCTTCATCTGTGCCGGATCTTCTTCACCGGGGCCTTTCGCCGCCCACGCGAGCTCAACTGGATCATCGGAGTGACGCTATTGATCCTTGCCATATTCAACGGCTTCACCGGATATTCGCTACCCGATGACCTTCTTTCGGGGACCGGGTTGCGGATCGCTTACTCGATCGCGTTATCGGTGCCGTTGATCGGGACATGGGTAGCGTTCTTGATCTTCGGTGGCGAGTTCCCTGCGCAACAGATCATCTCGAGACTGTTCGTCATCCACATAATGCTGATCCCGGCCCTCATCATCGCCCTTCTCGGCGCGCATCTCGCGATCCTGTGGCGCCAGAAGCACACGCAGTTCCCTGAAGCGGGCCGGACGGAGAGCAATGTCGTTGGTTCGAAGCTCTGGCCCACGTACGCGGCGAAATCGGTGGGACTCTTCTGCGCGATCTTCGCCGTGCTCGGCGCGCTCGGAGGCCTGGCGCAGATCAATCCCATCTGGCTGTACGGGCCCTTCGACCCCGCATACGTGGCCAGCCCCTCGCAGCCGGACTGGTTCCTGGGATGGGTCGACGGCGCCCTCCGGCTTTTTCCCGCGTGGGAGTTTCGCACCGGCAGCTTCATGATCCCCAATCCGTTCTTTCCAGGGGTGTTGCTGCCGGGGATCACTTTCGGGCTTTTGTATCTGTGGCCATTCCTGGAAGCGCGCTTGACCCATGACTACGGTCCGCACGAATTGCTCGATCGTCCCACCGATCGGCCCGTCAGGAGCGCGATAGGAGCGGGCGTTCTTACCTTCTACATAGTCCTTCTGTTCTCGGCGTCGAACGATGTAATAGCGCGAATGTTCCAGGTGCCCGTTCTCGCCATGACTGTTGCTTTCAGGATCGCGTTGTTCGTGATCCCTCTGCTGGTCGCCTACGTGGTTTACCGGTGGTTCAAGGCGGTCAAGGTGGCCGGCGCCGAAGGGGTGATGGAAGTAAGCCTTGCCCAAGTGCTGCATCCGGTTGCCGGAGAGAAGTGATGAGCCGCGTCGAAGTCTTTCAGGAGAGTGATGGGAGATGGCGATGGGAGTATCGCGACGAGAAGTTGGGGCTGAAGAGCAACAGGACCTACGGTGACGAGGGGGCCGCACGCCACGCCGCTCGGATGGCGTATCCGGCTCACTTCAGGGAGCCAACTTCCCCGCACGCTTCGGGGGGCTTCATCCACAAGATCGCTGCGGTGTTGGGGATAGTGATCACGATCCTGGTGTGGAGACGACGCGACACCTCCTGACAGCCCCCGCATGAGTCAACGCCACTCCGTCCCCACCCGGCGCGCCTTCGACGGCCTCATCGTCGACTTCGGCGGCGTGTTGACCAACCCTCTGCAAGAAGGTTTCGAAGCGTTCGCCGAGTCCTTGGGCATCGAGCTGCAGGACCTCGTACGCGTCATGCTTCCGATCTACACGGGCATGGGCGACGACACCGTCGAGCGCTTCGAGAAGGGTGAGCTGGACGAGGCCGAGTTCAGCCTCCAGCTCGCCCGCCGTCTGGAGGCCGCGAGCGGCGGTCCGGTAGAGGCCGAGGGCCTCGTCGCCCGCGTATTTGCAGGAGTGCACCTCGAGCCTGCGATGCTCGACGGTGTAGCCGTTGCTCGCCGCGCCGGTCTGAAGACCGCTCTGCTCTCGAACTCGTGGGGGATGAGCGGTTACCCGAGAGACCGTTTCGGGGAGTTGTTCGACGCCGTGATCATCTCGGGTGAGGTGGGCCTTAGGAAGCCCGACCCGGCGATCTACGAGCTGGCCGTCGAGGGGCTGCGTGTTCCCCCGGAACGCTGTGTCTTCGTCGATGACTATCCCGGCCACCTCGAACCCGCCATCCAAGCCGGGATGACCACTGTCCTGCACGTCTCCACAGAGCAAACACTTAGCCGGTTGTCGGACTTGTTAGGGGTGTCTCTGCAGGCCGCGTAATGGCCGCCCGAGTGGGCCGTCGGACCCTGCCGTCCTAGCGGTAGTTCGTGAACTGCAGAGGGATGCCGAAGTCGTGGTCCTTCAACGACTGGATCACGTCCTGCAGAGTGTCCCGGGACTTTGACGAGACGCGAACCTGATCCCCTTGTATCGCGACCTGGGCCTTGGTCTTCTGGTCCTTTATGTGCTTGACGATCTCTCGGGCCTTCTCTGTCGAGATCCCCTGGTTGATACCCAACACTTGGCGTGCTGTGCCACCCGCAGCAGGCTGGATGTCACCACGTTGCAGTGATTTCAGCGGCACCTGCCGCTTGACCAGCTTCTCTTCGAGCACCTTGACGCAGTCCTTCACTTTGCCCTCGGTATTCGACTTGATCACGATCGACGGACCCGCTCCTTCCTCGGACAGGTCGATCGCGGAATCCGTTCCCTTGAAGTCGAACCGCTGGGTGATCTCGCGCTTTGCTTGGTCGACCGCGTTTCGGACTTCTTGCAGGTCGACCTGAGAGACCACGTCGAAAGACGCTTCCTTAGCCACGGCGAAGGAGGTTACCGGATGAAAGTGTTGAGCAGAGGCATCAGCTCGGAGATGCGCTCCTTGTTCAGGTAGGCATCGGCCCAAGGCGGAGCTTTCTCCAGTAGCACCGAGAAGGCCACGATCTTCGTTTTCGGTGAGACCGCCCGCAAGACCTCTGCGGTTCGCTGGCCATCCAGCTCCGGCATCATGATGTCGAGGATCACGAAGTCGGGCTCCAGCCTCAACGCGAGGGGCACTGCCTCTACGCCGTTGGCCGCCTCGCCGATGACCTCTAGCTCCTCGGACTCGCACAACAGCCGCAATACATGACGATTCTCTTCGTCCTCGACCACCACGAGAACCGTCTTTCCGAGGCTGTTGCGGCTGAGTTCCACTTCTC
The DNA here is from genome assembly GCA_034667545.1 of Actinomycetota bacterium. Lineage (GTDB taxonomy): Bacteria > Actinomycetota > CADDZG01 > CADDZG01 > WHSQ01 > DATAPE01. The sequence continues at coordinate 14,596 of JAXDJR010000051.1, read as the reverse complement.
CACGGTGAAGGAAAACCCCAGCTTTGTCCAGGCATCGCTCCGCGGGTCCCTCACATCGGGCGTTTCTGAAGGCTGCTTGGGCTGCTTGTGAAAAAAAGAATCGAGCGATTCTTACCCCCGTTCACCTGCGGTGCCTCACTCTTCGCGACCGGCGCGCCGCGCCCTGCAGCCGGCGGGCGTGGACACAACGCGGGGAGGTTCGCTAATAAGAGCGACTTCGATTCGCCGAAAGCGATGGTCGGCGCGCTGCATCGAGTTGGTTGCTCGCGTCGAAGAAAGGACGCCTATGGTTGTGCGCTCGCTCTTCAGCCGCTCAGCGGTTATCGCAGTCGTTTTCGGTTGTTTGGCTTCTCCCGTGATCTCCACTCATGCCGATGCAGGAAACAGGTATCACTTCAGATACCGCGAAAAGTGCCTCATGAGCAAGATCAACAGGATCAGGAAGGCCCATGGCCTCAAAGCTCTGGAACGAGATAAGCAATTGGGATACGTCGCCCGGATCCACGCTCAAGAGATGGCCCGCCGCGCCGCTGTGTGGGATGACGGTGCGATCGGCCATCGGGTTACCCACTGGACGTTCCTCGGAAATAACACGGGCCGTGGCGCTGGGTGCCGGCAGCTGAACCGCGCTTTCCGAGCTTCTTCACCTCACAGAGCAAACATGCTCGGGCACTTCCACTTCGTCGGGGTAGGTGTTGCTTGGTACAACGGGACGATGTACGTCTCGGAGAATTTCGAATCGTCAAAGGATCCGGGAAACATCTACCGCTGGCCCTAAAGCTGTTCGGGCCTGGTCCATGCATCCCCAAGGCTCGTGGACTCAACAAGGCCCGTGGATCAACTGCTCACGGGGACGGGCATGCCACAGGAGTGGGAGAGGGAGCCCGGCCCGTCGGCGGAAACAGGTCCCACGCGTCGATGACCGTGAGGGTCGGTGGTGGCGGCGCTGCGCTGGCGCCAGAGGCCGGAAGCACCCACTTCGCGTAAAGCCTCGCCCACTGGCCGTTCTTCTTGGCAACTGCAAAAACGCGAGTAGCGAACTGTGCCAAGCCGGGCGCGCACGCACTAGCTGCTGCTCCGTAGCCTTCCGTGGTCAGTTCATCGCCGACGATCTGACTCCCTGGTAGGCGGCGCCTTAGCCCGAGGAGGGCGACATCGGGGGCGGTGGCGGCGGCGACCCGGTGGGACTTCAGCAGTGCTGCGCAGCGGGCCGGGTGGGTTACGGAGATAAGTGAAACGGTCGGGTCGAGGCGCGTGAGGGGAAGTTCCGTATCGCGAAAGATCGCCGAACACACGGCCTTGCCCCCGAGGTCCGCGACCCCTCGGATGGGAGAACCTCGAGGGACGAGCAATCGCTGATAGGCAAGGAGGTAGGGGTCGGTAAAGGGATGGGCGGCTGCCGCGTCTTGCGTGATGGGGATCATCGGGAAGACGAGATCGGCTTTGCCCGCATCCACGAGCCCCAGGAGCCGGTCCGAAGGGCGAGCCACGTAGCGCACGCTCACGCCGAGGGCATCAGCGACCAACTTGCCTAGGCCGGCGGTGAATCCTGCGGCCTTTCCCGAGGGGGTTACGTAACCGAGGGGGAAATAGTCACTGGGGATACCGATAACGATGTGACCGCGTTGTTGGATCTCGCCCATCTTTGTCTTGGCGGGATCGTAATGAACCACCTTGTTGGTTTGGGTCGAGGCGGGCACGCACGCAGAGGTACCCACTAGCAACAGAGCTAGGAGCCCGATCCTGGTAGACATCGCCGACTCTCGTACCCTTGAGCCCGTTACAAGTAACCCAGTGACTCGAGGCGCTGTCGGATGGCTTCGATCTCCTGTTGCGACAAAGGTTCCGCGTCTACCCGCGGTGCGCTCTTCACCGCGGATGCCGGTGCACGGAGCGATGGTTTACCTGCGGCTCTCGCGGCGCTGTGATGAGAAACCAAGTCCCTCAAAACGTAAACGGCGAATTCCGTCACCGAGTGAAATCCGGATTCCTGGATGACCTGTTTCAGTTGCTCGTACAGGGGACGCGGAATCTTCAGTGTTACGTCGTCGGTGGGGTGCTGGCTCATCGGATCGTCGCCGAGACGGCGATGATTATCACCGGAATCAGGAGCAAAGATCCGGTGAAGGCCGCAAGGCGCGCCTTGCTCTTTAGCATCTGGCGCTGAAACTTCCAGATAGCGCTGCGAAACGGCTTGTATACGAACGTCATGATGAAGAGGCCGACGCTGGCGGTTCCAACGATCTCGGCGAGGATGATCCGAACGGGTGACTCTGCCAATGTGCGGTTCTTAACCCCGATACCGACGATGAAAGCAACGATCAATTTGTCGACCAGCGTGCCGAGGTCGGCTCCAACGATGTACGGGATCAGATCCTCTCGCTTCACGTAACCCTTCGCGACGAGCGGTACGAGGATAGTGAGCGCGACCGACACAGACATCGTCGCCACGACGGCAACGATGCCCATCGCGAACATGGGCCACTTGTGGCGCAGCCAGTTCATGCGTGAGCCCTGCAATTGTTCTTCGGTCAGTTCTGGCATCAGCGCGTCCACTAACTTGAAGGACACGATCAGCAGAACCAGGCCCCCGAAGAAGTTGATCAGGGCCGGCAGACTGGCGATCGCGTTAAGCAACCAGCCGTAAAGGAGATCGATCAGGTTGCCGAACTGATGCGGCGCGGACAGATGGATCTGCTGAAAGGGACCCCAGTGCAGTAGCAACAGCCCGATCGCGGCACCGGGAACGTAGATGGCGCCGGTGATGACTAGAGCCATAACTGCGGTGGACAGCGGTTTCATCCGCTCGCCTTCGCCTTTGCGCATGATGTAGATGACGGCCACGAGCAGAACAACGAAGGCGGCTCCCAGCCGCCCGCCCGTCACCATCGTGAAGCCTTGTATCTCGGATATGGACCCGGCGGCTCGGAGGGTGAGAGCGGTAGCGGCGACCGTCGAGCCGGAAAGGGTGACCATCGCTCCGATCCAGCCCAACCCCAAGGTTGACCCCGCGTTATGGAAGAGGAAGCCGCCCGTCAGCACTTCTAAACCGGAGGCTGCTCCCGTCTTGAGTATCTGGAGAGCGCCCACGAAGACGTAGAGGACGGCGATGAGTCGAGCTGCACGCCACAGGCCGCGGCCGCGGCCACGCGCCTTGGGGGAAGCGGGGGCATTGTGGGTCGTGATGGAGGTGTCTGTTTCCTGCGCGGCAGTGGCTTCCGGAGCTTCCATTGACACTCTTAATAACACTCCGCTAGGAGTATCAACACCCGTATTTCCGGAAGAGGACCTCGAAACACCGCAAGCCCTCCCAAAGCTTGCCAAAAGGTCAGACAAAACTACGATGCGGGCATGGATCGCTCACGAGCATCGGTCTGGTTCGCGCGCATATCCGTGATCGCAGCGACGATGGCGAGCGTCCTGGTGCCAGCGTGGGCATCTCCCACGCGGGTCATCTCGCTCCCGCAAACCGAAGCGATGTCCATGCACTGGACGGGCATGCACGGAGCGGGGTACCGCTCTGGCATGGCACGATTTGCGATCGCGCCGACACACGTAGCTTTCGTGTGGACCGGGAGCGATGGTTCCGCCGTCCATTACCGCTCCATCACGCGCGGCCGGTTGTCGAACTGGCACCTCGCGCCGGAAGCCGATGACCTGGCTCATGGCAACGTTCACTACAGCGGAGTCCTGTCGGTGGAAGGCGCCACCGCTATGCAGTGGCGCGCCTCGGTCCCAGCAGGGGGTGAGATGGGGGCAGTCACGCTCGATTACATGAATACCCTCGACGGCCCGCGCGTCACCGAGCGGATCCCGGCAATTGCCGACGCGTCTCCAAAGACGCCTCATGTCGTGACGCGCGCCGAATGGGGCGCGGATGAATCGATCAAACGCACGACTGGAGGATGCGAACGGCATTTCTTTCCGGTGCAACAGCTGTTCGTTCATCACACAGCGGGAACCAACTTCGACCCCCATCCCAAGGCGACGATGCGCGCGATCTACTACTTCCACACGAAGGTCCGAGGATGGTGCGACATCGGCTATAACTTCGTGATCGGGCCAGACGGGACGGTCTATGAAGGCCGATGGGCACGGAACTACTCACCTTGGGAGACTCACACCTCAGAGAGCCGTTCGGGTCTGGGCGTCATGGGAGCGCACGTTCGCGGTTTCAACGCCGGAAGCATCGGGATCAGTCTCATGGGCAACTTTTCGCAGATAAGGCCGCCGGCAGCCATGCGCACCTCGCTGGCCGCGTTGCTGGCGTGGGAAGCCGATAGGCACCATCTCAAACCGCTGCAGTGGCATACCTACAGGAGTCCGGATAGCGGCGTCCGGCGCAGGCTTCCATATGTCGCCGGTCATCGGGACGCTGGATCGACGGATTGCCCCGGGAGCTATCTATACGCCGACCTGCCTGCGATCCGAAGGCAGACGGCAACCGATATTGGCGCAGGAAAGGGCGATTCTTCGATCTTTTTGGAAGGCTTGCCAGCACCCGTTCTCTACAGAGGATCCGCGACTGTCCAGGGCAAGCTGACGAAGAGATCGGGAGCAGCGATCCCGCACGTGCCGGTCCGTCTCTACGCGCGACGACCACATCATCTGTGGCACGAAACAAGGCTGACGACCAAAGGTGATGGAACTTTCGCGTGGCAAGTTACCCCCCGCAGCAAGCTGAAGTTGCGAGCCGTTTACCACGGCAGCCCGACGATGTGGGGATCACAGAGCAGCCTCCGACAGGTGCTCGTAACGCCGATCCTGAAGTTGAGCGCCGACGGAGGCGTCACGGACGATGCCGGAGTGGTCCACTATCCGCCTGGGACCATATCCGTGCCGCTTTCTGGCTCGATCAAGCCCGCCCATCCCGGTTTGAGCGTGAGAGTGCGAGTGGTGCGATGGGATAACGACACCAACGGCGGACGCGTAGCGTCTATCTGGACGCGCCTTGACTCATCCGGAGACTTCAAGCTCGATTTCCCGGTCCCGGATCCAGGCACGGGGACTTTCCGAGCGGTGGCCAAGTTCCCAAGCGACGGCGACCACACGACCGCCAGATCGAAGAAAGTCCTCTTCGAGATCGATCCGGCCTCTTAGATCTCAGGCGCCGACCGGAAGCTGGCCCTCGGGGCCCTCGATCAGCAGTTGGGCTTTGAGAGTGTGGTTCCGGGATTGGTGTTTGCCTCGAACTGAACGGTGACCCACATGAGCCCGTTCTTCTTGGTTACACCAACGCCTATGTATCCGTACTTCTGCTCGAGGATGTTCGCTCGGTGCTCCGGTGAGTGCATGAATGCCTTCTCCAGCGAAGCGACTCCGCCGCCCTCACCCACGTTCTCACCCAGCATCGACCAGTTGGTGACACGGTCATAGAACTGAGCGTTGGTGGTGTGATAGAGGAGCTTCTTTTTCACCATGCTGGCGGTGTGCACGCTGGAGGTCTTTGAGAGTTGGGGGTCGAGGGACAGCTTGGACAGACCGTGGGCGGCGCGAGCCTTATTCGTCTTATGTGCAAAGACTCGTTCGGCGTGGGAGAAGCGATAGCACGACCATGATCTGGAGGAAGCGATGGCGCTCGAGACCGGCAGAAGAGCGGCAAAGATGCTGACCGCTGCAAAGATCACTGCCAGATGTTTGAGGAATTTCACTGCGTTGCCCCCGTTCGGTAGCCGGGCTGCCCCCGGTCGGGGCCCCTAACTTTGCGTCTCTGCGTTGCCGCAGATTTGCCTTTGTCGCTGGTGCTTGTTCTTCCTCTTCGGCATCCCCGGCGGATTCCTTGAATCTCCGGTCCGTCGCCCCCTGGTCATCGTCCGAGACCGTCAGCCAGGGGAAAATGGCGCTCAGGTGTCGCGCGTCGCCACAGCTCGGAGAGGATCGCTCCGAAGCTGAGCCTGCCGGCGTTGTGCCTTACCTGCCGATCGGAGCGGGGCTAGCTGTTCCTCCACGATCGCCGGTCCAGCCGCAGCAGATCGTCTGACGCCTCGGGCCCCCACGTATCCGGCGGATAGCTGCGCGGCCGGCCGCCCCTGGCCCAATGCTTCACGATCGGGTCCATGATCTGCCACGCTTGGTCGATCTCGTCCGATCGCGCAAAGAGGGTCGGATCGCCGAGGATGCAGTCCAGAAGCAACCTTTCGTAGGCTGCGGGTCTGCCCGACCCAAAATCGCTGTCGTAATCGAACTCCATGTCCACGGTGCGGACTTCGACCTCTGGACCGGGAACCTTGGTACCGAACGTCAGGGAGATGCCTTCGTCCGGCTGGATGCGGAGGACGAGAAGGTTCGGGTCGATCTCTTGCACTGCAGTCCTGTCGAACAGCAGGTGAGGCACCCGTTTGAACTGGATCGCAATCTCGGTTGTCTTGGATGGCATCTTCTTGCCGGTTCGGAGATAGAAGGGCACCTCGGCCCACCTCCAGTTATCGATGTACATTTTTGCCGCGAAGAATGTCTCGGTTGACGAACGCGAGCTAACGCCTTCCTCTTGCCGGTAGCCCTCGTATTGCCCCCGCACCACCACGCTTCTGCAGTCGTCCGGCGACCACCTCCGAACTGCCTTCAATGCTTGAACCTTCTGGTCTCTGATGACGTCGGCATCCCACGCGACCGGTGGCTCCATCGCGATCAGCGACAGCAGTTGTAAGAGATGGTTCTGGGCAACGTCGCGCAGCGCTCCGGTCTGGTCGTAGAAAGTGCCCCGGTCTTCGATCCCCCCCTGTTCTGCAGCCATGATCTGAACGTGGTCGATGTACCGCCGGTTCCAGATGGGCTCGAAGATGGCATTAGCGAACCTGAACACCAACACGTTCTGAACCGTTTCTTTTCCCAGGTAGTGATCGATACGGTAGATCTGGTCCTCGCGGTAGTGGTCGGCGAGGCTTGCGTTCAGCGTGCGGGCCGATTCCAGATCGAATCCGAACGGTTTCTCAACGACCAGCCGCTGCCACCCGCCGGTATCCAACAACCCCGCTTTCGCGATCTGACCGGCGATCGGGGAGAAGAGGCTGGGGGCGGTCGCGAGGTACCACACGCGGTTGCCCTTAGTTCCCTCTTCGGCATCGATCTGAGCCAATTCCTGTCCGAGCTCTTGCATCGATCGTTCGTCGGTGGCATCCCCCGACACGTAGTGGATGTTTTGGGCGAACGGGTTCCACGAGGCTCCCACCGGGTTCTTGCCGCAGTAGCCGCGTACGCCCTCCCGGATGCGCTTCCGGAAGGCATCGTCGGAAAAGGCACTCCTCGAGGTTCCAACTATCGAAGTGCCCGGCGCGATCAGCTCCTGGAGGTAGAGGCTATGCAGGGCAGGCAGGAGTTTGCGGCTGGTCAGATCACCGGATGCACCGAAGATGACAACTATGCATGGGTCCGCGCTCGAGCGGGCCATCTAGCCCCACACTCCGTCGAGGAATTCGGCGATACGAACCGATAGCCGGTTCGGCGGAAACCGAAGTTCGAAGAAAGAACGCGCATGAACGAGCTCGGAGTTCAGAAGCTCTCGGTGCAACTCCTCGGCGTCGGAGAAGGGATGCAGTAGGTCATGCTGGTGAGCGATGATCAATGCCGGCTGATCGATCTTCTCTCGCTCACTGGGATGCGGAGCGATCTCTCCACTCAGTAATCCGTGCACAATCGCCTCTGAGGGCGCCGGATCTTGGGCCACGACGTCGAGGATGACGTCGGCGTACAACCCGGGGCCACCTTGTTGTCCGGTCCGCGGGATCCGGTTCGCGAAACGTGCCAGTGTCTGTGCGGGCCGCTCGAGTCTGCGGTACGCGAAGGTAAGCGGGATAAAGACCGCCCCTGCCGTCACAGCGGCTCTCTCCAAGACGGGCATTTCCAGGAAGAGACCCTTCACCCGGCTCGGTGTCCTCGCGGCGACCTCTAACGCTACGTTCGCTCCCAGAGAAGTCCCACCTATGACTGCTTCCGTCAGCTGTAGATGGTCAAGAAGCCCCGCCACTTCGTCTGCGAATCGCTCCATCCGGTAATGGCGAGGATCCGTCGGTCTATCGCTCTCCCCGTGGCCGAGAAGGTCCATCAGGATGACCCGGTTGCCACGCTCCACTAGAGCATCGGCCAGCGAGTACTGATGTTTCCGTGGGAACAGCAGCCCATGAAGAAGAACCAGAGGGTGCTGGGCCGGCTTCGAGGAGCCTCCTCGCTCCTCGAATGCGATCGTAAAGCCGTCGTAAGTGAAGGTTGACACTCCATCGAGGTTACGACGGGCGAGCGGCGTCCCAGGCCGTAGCGCGCCGGCGCTTGAGCCGGCCTTTCGCTGTCGAAATAGAGTGGCGGAATGGCTCGATTGGATATCTCGATGTCGGCTGACGAAGAGCGAAGTTTCCTTGAGGTCGCTGACACCGCGGTGCTCTCCACCCTCGGCAGGGGCGGGTTCCCGCATTGTGCAGGGATGTGGTTCGCTCCGGTGGACGACGAGCTCCAGATGTGGACTTATGCAAAGAGCCAGAAGGCGGTCAATCTTCGACGAGATCCCCGTTGTGCCCTGCTGGTCGAGCGAGGAGACACTTACAACGAGCTGCGCGGGGTGCTTGTTCGAGCCGAGGTTCGCTTGATCGAAGATCACGAAGCGATCGTGCAGATAGGGACCGCGCTGGCGCAGCGCTACACGGTGCCCGCTACGGGCGAGGCCGCCGCCAGGCCTGTCGAAGACGAGATCGCACGCCAAGCGGCGAAGCGCATCGGTCTGGCCTTACCGCTTAGGCGCGTGGTGTCCTGGGACCACTCCAAGCTCGGATAACGTACCGCCCATGAAAACGAAAAAGCTCGGCTCAAACGGACCAGAGATCTCCGTAGTTGGCTTCGGTGCATGGGAAGCCGGTGGGGAGGCATGGGGACCGAATCCCCCCGACGACACGACCATCGCCGCGATCCACGCCGGTATCGATTCAGGTATGACCTGGGTGGATACAGCAGAGGTCTACGGGAGCGGCCGCTCCGAGGAGCTGGTCGGCCAGGCCCTCGCCGAGCGAGACAGCGTCAGGGTATTCACAAAGCTTGCCCCTGAGGGACCCGGCCATGGTTACGAGCGCGACCAGGTCCGCCGCGGAGTTGAAGCGAGCCTCGAGCGGCTCGGGCGCGATGCCATCGACCTATATCAATTGCATTGGCCGGACGGAAGAGTGCCTCTCGAGGAGACGTGGGAAGCCATGGCAGGGCTGGTCGACGAGGGACTAGTGAGGTGGATCGGTCTTTCGAACTACGAGCAGAACGATATCGAGCGGTGCGAGAAGATCCACCACGTCGATTCTCTGCAGCCCCAATTCTCGATGCTGCATCAAGCGGGCCGTCGTGATCTGTTTCCCTTCTGTCGTGCTAACGGAACCGGTGTGATCGCCTACGGGCCGCTGGCTTTCGGTCTGCTGACGGGGGCCTTCAACAAAGACACCAAGTTCACCGATGACGATTGGCGCGGCGGCAAAACGCCGATGAACTACTACGAGGACCTCTTCGCCCCGGGCAAGTTCGAAGAGAACCTCGACAAAGTGGATTCGCTGCGGCCGACCGCAGAGCGATTGAACGCTTCACCGGCGCAGCTTGCGCTGGCATGGGTTTCACATCAAGATGGCGTCACCGCTGCCATAGCGGGATCCAGATCCCCGAAGCATGTGGGGGAGAACGCCGGTGGTGGAGACGTCACTCTGGAGGACAAGGACCTAGAGGAGATCGACTCGCTCCTCGGCTAGGGGCTGGGCAGGTGCGGATGCGAGCAGCGGTAGCGCCGCGACGACAAGAGCTGCACCTAGACCGATCCTCACGGTTAGTGCCTCGTTGAGAAAGATCGCCGCAAGGACCACCGTTGTAACTGGTTCCAGCATCATGGCTATCGAAGAACGCGATGAGCCGATCCTCCTGATCGCCGCGTAGAGCGCCACGAACGCCAACGCAGTGATCACGCCAAGCGCCGCTGCATAGGGAAGAGCCTCATGAGGAAGCATCCCGCCCGTAGCGGTGGCGACCACCGATAAAGAGATCGCCGCGCCCGCTGCCGTCCACAACGCGACATTGAAGATATCGAGCCCGACCGAAGCCTTCTGCACGACGATCAGATAGACAGACACCGCCACTGCGGCGGCCAAAGCGAGGAGGGGGCCGGCGACGTTGCTCGACCGAAGGGAGAAGATTAAAGAGACCCCCACCGTGCCCGTGATAAGCGCGAGGGCGATCCGATGTCGGTAGATCTCCAGTCCGACCACGAGTGCCATAAGAGTCGTCCACAGCGGATAGCTATAGAAGACGAGCCCAACGACCGCAGCCGGAGCGCGCTGTAGTGCTTCGAAGAACAGAGTTGACTCAAACGCGTATCCGATGCCTCCGAGAAGCATCATGCGCAAAGCGCCAGCGCGCGATCCGAGCGAGCGGCCCGTAGCCACGTGGAATCCCAACAGTAGGATCGCTGCGAGGGCAAAGCGCAATGCGAGGAGTGGGATGGGATCGGCGCCGCGCTGTAGGGCAAATTTGGCGAAGATGGCCATGGTTCCAAAAGCCACGGCGCCCAGGCCGGCGAGTCCTAGCCCGATGAGATTGGAGCGCTCGGCGCCGCCGAGCTTCCTGCGCGGTTCTATGGTGTCGGCGTGGGGGCCGCGGCTTGCGCACAGACGTGGAAGCCGTAGCTCTTCACGATCTGGGTACCTTGCTGAGACGCTTGCTGCACTTGCCCCAAGATCTGTTGGACCTTCTGCGTGTCTTTGGCTTTCACGGCTTGGATCAGCGCCGGGAAGTAGTTCGCGCTTTTCTGAAGCCCACTTACCAGCGTGTCGATCTTGTGCTGGTCGGCTGCGGGTGGTTGCAATGCCTTCAGCTGGTTCGCTGCAACCAAGATGATCTGCCCTGTCTTGGTGAGGAACTTGGCAAGCGCCTTGGGATCCGGAGTCGTCGGGGGCTTCAGAGCGAGCGTTTTTCGGTTGGCAGAAGTGCATATCTGATCTGCTTTGGCGATGAACTGAGCCTTGGTGAGTCGCCCCCCGGAGCCATCCCTGCCTCCACTGGCACCCGGGCTGCCGTTACTGGAGCATGCGGTAACAAGCAGAGAAGCGACGATCACGCTGGCCACTATCCTTACCGGGCGGCCGTTCATGCGGGACTCCTTGCGCTTGGGGTGGGCGGTTCCTCATCAACGACCCTACATGGCGACGGCGGAGGTTCGGGTGCCCTGGTACGTGTTTGCGGGAGCGGTCGCTTTCGTTCTTGCGATGTTGTTGGTGGACCTGAAGTTCTTCCACAGCGAGGAACACGAGCCCACCGCACGCGAGGCGGGGGCCTGGCTCGCGGTGTGGGTGACTATGGGCGTGGCGTTCGGTCTTTTCCTTCTCCTGTGGAAGGGCAGCAACGAAGGTGGAAAGTACTTCGCCGGCTATCTCATCGAGTATTCGTTGTCGGTCGACAACATGTTTGTCTTCGTCGTGATCTTCACTTACTTCCAGGTGCCGTCCGCCTACCAGCACCAGGTCCTCTTCTACGGGATCCTGGGGGCGATCGTATTTCGGGGTGCTTTCATCCTTGTGGGGATCGCTCTGGTACGCAGTCTCGAGTGGATCGTCTATGTCTTTGGTGCGTTCTTATTGATCACTGCATTCAGGATGGTGAGAGGTCAAACGGAGGTGTCGCCGGAAGACAATCCGATCCTCCGCTTCTTGCAAAAGAGGCTGCCGACGTCGACGCGTTACCACGGCCAAAGGTTCATAACTAAAGAGAACGGGCGGCGGGTCGTAACACCCCTGCTGATCGTGTTGCTCTTCATCGATCTGATCGATATCGCCTTCGCTATCGATTCCATCCCTGCGATCCTGGCCATCACCACCAAGCCGTACCTGGTGTTGACATCGAATATGTTTGCGATCCTTGGCTTGCGGGCCCTTTACTTCTTCCTCGCAAAGAGCGTGGACCGGTTCCATCTGCTGAAGTATGGGCTTGCTGTCATCCTCGCCTTCGTGGGTGTGAAGATGCTGTTAGGTGCTGTTCATTTCGAGATCTCCACGGTCGTGTCGTTACTCGTGATTGCGGTCGTGCTCGCCTCGACCATCATCTTGTCTTTGAAGATCGAGCCGAAGCCGGAGCCCCAAGAGCCAAGCCGAGACGGCCATGAGTAACGGTACGCGAGTTTCCATCCTCGGCGCTCCGTTGGACCTTGGCGCTGCCCGCCGGGGTGTGGACATGGGTCCGAGTGCGATCCGCTATGCAGGTCTCGCGGAGCGCCTGGAGAGTCTGAGTGTCGATGTGGTGGACTGCGGCAATGTGACGGCCGAGCTTCCCGAGGTCGCGTCGGTGCGAGACGAGAGTGCGCGCTATCTTCCGGCGATCCTGGCTACCTGCGCGCAGATAGCGCGAGGTGTGGCGGCTATCGGTCAGGAGGGGCGGATGCCGCTCGTTTTCGGAGGCGACCACTCGATCGCGATGGGAACTCTTGCCGGCCTCAAGCAGGTTTTCGGGGATGGCGGCGTGCTGTGGGCTGATGCCCACGGCGATCTGAACCGCCCCGAGACTTCGCCTACGGGAAACGTGCACGGGATGCCCCTGGCCGCAGCTTTGGGCGCGTGCGGATTTTCGCTCGACGGTTTCGCCGGCCCCCCCTGGGTCGATCCATCGCGGGTCGCGCTGGTTGGGATCCGCGCCCTGGATCCGGGCGAGAAGCGCCTCGTCCAGGAGCAGGGGCTGCGAGTGTTCACAGTTGCAGACATCGACCGCCGCGGGATGGCCGAGGTTATGCGTGAAGCGATCGAGGTAGTTCGGGGGCCGGGCTTCGTACACCTCTCGTTGGACCTTGACGTGTGCGATCCGGAGATCGCGCCGGGAGTTGGGACGCCGGTCCGCGGCGGACTCTCATACCGGGAGGCTCACCTTGCGATGGAGCTCCTGGCCGAAGCCCAGATCTTGAGCTCGATCGAGGTAGTCGAAGTCAATCCCATCCTGGACCACGCCGACGAAACAGGCCTGCTGGCGGTTGAGCTGATAGCCAGCGCCCTGGGCGCACGCATCCTTTGAGTTGAACGCTCTCGCGGATCCGCTTAAGTGCGGTCTTGCAGCAGGTTTTGGAGTGCGTTCAGGCGGCTGTCCCAGCCGGCGCCTACGTCTGCCATCCACGACATCGCGTCCCGGAAGGGGGCCGGGGTGAAGTGGTAGCGCTTTTCCCTGCCGTCGCGTTCAGCTGTCACCAGCCCGGCTTCGCTGAGGGCCGAGAGATGTTTGGTCACGGCTTGTCGGCTGATCGGCAGTTGCTCTGCGATCTCTGTGGCATTCGCGTCGCCTTCGCTGAGGAGACGCATGACCGATCGCCGCGTCGGATCGGACAGGGCCGAGAACACGGCGTCCACTGGTTTATCAGTCATAGCGGTGACCTCTCCTGGGTCCCGCCGAAGTCATTACACGCTCCTCGCTGAAGAGCGTTTCAGTCACCGCCAGCAAGGTGTGGTCTCCGCGAGGCTCGAGGACGAAGCGCATGTGGCCGGCAGGCACCGCAGTTGCCCCGTCGACCCTCCGCTCGAACGGCAGCCACCGGAGGAGCAGCTGACGTTGCGGATCGAATACCTCGACCCTGGCGTCGCGTTGCCTCCCATCGGAGAAGCGGAAAGTCGCCGTTCCACCGGGACGTGGATCTAGTTCGACCCGGGCCCCGAACCACGCTGAAAGCTCCTCTCCCCGCGTCAGCGCTTGCCACACCGTCCCGGGCGGTGCCGGCAATTCGATCTGCCGTTCCACGGTCTGAGGATCCATCGCCGTCCCATCGAGACGCAACCCTTAGGTTGCGCAATCGGCCAACTCCCTTTATCCTGTGCAACCGAACGGTTGCATCTTAGCTGGAGCAAGGAGAGAAGTCATGAGCTCAGGTCATCTCGTACCCATGGTCGTGGGGCAGACCGCATTCGGGGAGAGGTCCTTCGACATCTACTCCAGGTTGCTCAACGAACGGATCGTCATGCTGGGAAGCGCGGTGGATGACGAGGTTGCCAACCTCGTGGTGGCCCAGCTGCTGCACCTCGAATCTGATGATCCGAACAAGGACATCAACCTCTACATCAACTCGCCGGGCGGCAGCGCCTACGCGGGCTTGGCCATCTACGACACCATGCAGTTCATAAAGCCCGACGTCTCGACGATCTGCGTCGGCATGGCAATGTCGATGGGGGCCATCCTTCTCTGTGGAGGTGCCCCCCACAAGCGTTTCGCACTACCGAACTCCAAGATCATGATCCACCAGGGCTCGGCAGGTTTCGAGGGGAGTCCTGCAGACATCGAGATCCACGCCAAAGAAGTCTTATCGCTGCGCCGCCGGGTAGCAGAGATCCTCGCCGAGCACACCCATCTATCCGTGGAGCAGGTGGAAGAGGACATCGATAGAGATCGCTTCATGTCGGCCGAGGAAGCAAAGAGCTACGGAGTGATCGACGAGATCCTGGCCTCTCGCAACGGTATGGCGCTGGGCTCGTTCCCGACTAGCGGTCATAAGCCACTCGGGAACGGAAGGACGAGCCTTCCCGCCTCTTAAGGGCGGCCTCCCACAGACGTGGCGCTTGGAGAGCAGAGTGAGGTCCTTTCGTAGGCGACCTTCGAGCGGAACGAATGTCTCCGTCCGGAGACA
>JAXDJR010000050.1:0-23876 GCA_034667545.1 Actinomycetota bacterium | reverse complement strand
TCAGAGCCTTCGCAGTCGGAGGATCTCCATCGGGTCCGCGTCGTGTTTGGGCAGGCTGGCTAGTAGTGCCGGCGAGTGTGGGTCCGACGTGTGTCCCTCGAGCTCGACCTTGGTGATCCCGCGGCTGGCGAGCACTTGGAGCGAGGCGGCCACGGCTGCCTGGAGCAGATCGTCGCCGTCCGGCTGGTCGGGTCGCACCGTCTCGCTGACGATGAAGGTCCGCCCCTCCCACGCCTCAGGTGACACCAAGCTAAGAGCGGCGATCGCATCGCCCTCCTCGGGCGCGGTGATCATCATCGACGCATCCGAGTCGAGTCCAGCGCGGTAGTCCTTCCATAAGGCGGCGAGCCCCTCGGTTCGTACGGGGGCGAAGGGCGCGTTCGTCCAGACGTAGAGACTCCGCCACGCGGCTTCAACCGCTTCGGGCGATACTTCTCTCATCGGGACAGCGGAGTACCCGACCGGGACTGGGTGATCGGCAACCCAGCGTCGCCAGGTCGGCGCGGTGGGATCGGCCCAGGGCTCCGGACAGTGCATCACCAGCTCGCAGCCGGTGGCCTCAGCGAACAGCTTGCGCATCGGCTGAGAACGCATGGCTCGCGTGAGTAGCGGAAACGAGGGGTCGGTCAGAGCGGCAACGGCGCGAAACAGCGCAGTGCCGATGCCTTGGCGCCGGTGCGGCGGGCTTACCTGCACGTCGCAGAAGTACAGGTCATGCACCGGCGTGAGTACCACCGACGCCCATCCGACGACTTGGCCATCGCGTTCGGCGACAACGGTCCGGCGCCAAAAGGGCTCGTCGCAGTCTGACTGCGGCAGAGGCAGGTCGTCGTCGACGACGGCGTCAGGCTGCGTTGAGCGAACGTTCACGTCTGGAGGGAGGGTGGCCACGTCGGTCTCCTTATTCGGAATCGGTCCGTATCGTCACGGGCCCGACTTACCGGGGTCGCTGGGAAACTCGCAAGAGGTCTCAGTCTGCTCCTTCTGTGGCCTCGCGTAAAGAAGACCTTCCACTACACATTCGCCCTAGTAGCCCGCCCGGCTGAGGTGCAGCAAATACTCCTTGCGATTGAGTGGATTGTGGTCTGTGCGTGGCCGGCTTGGGATCGCGCCGTGCGCCAATCGATAAGAGGCGAAGGCGTACTCCAAAATCCCTTCGCCACGGGTCAGCGTCGCGAGTTGTTCTTGGAGCCCGTGGACGCGGGCCGCGGGGATCTCACCCTCGAGCGTGCACGATGACCGCACCACCTGCGGTTCTTGCGGAACGGCGTCCAGCCGTCCCAGAAGACCCAGTACAGGTCCGAGTGTGTCTGTCGGTATCTCCAGGCGGAAGTGATGGATCGGCTCGTAGACATCGGTGCCGGCGAGTTGGAGTGCCCTCATGAGGACCAGGGGCGTGAGGTTGCGGAAGTCTCCCGCGGCGCTGCCCGCCGAGGAATAGCCGGAGTGCGTCAGCGTGACCGTGCAGTCAGTGACCTGCCACCCGTTGATACCTTGGTGGAGGGTTTCGTGGACGGTTTCTTCCACGGCCGTTTGAAACGATCGCGGTAGGGAGCCAAGCTCGACTTCAAGGCGGTAGGCCAGCCCAGAGTTGAACTCGGCCGGTTCGATCCGCAGTCCTACCGTCGCTGCGAATGGATTAACACCCTTACCCATGACCTCGGCACTCGATCCCGTGCCGGATGGTCGCTCGATACAGATGATCGTAGTTTCGCGGAAGTCAACGTCGATGTGGAAGTCGGTGGTGAGGGTCTCCTCGATGACCTCCTTCTGGACCTCTCCGTAGAGCGAGACGAACAGTTCCTGCCGAAGGTCGTCTTGGCGAAGGTTGATGAGCGGATCCTGCTCGGCGAGTTGCGTAAGCGCGATATGGAGCGCGCCTTTGTCAGAAGAGCGACGGGGTACTACTACCGTCTCGAGTGTCGGAGGCGCGAAGACATGACTGTTCAACGTCGCGTATGGGGTGCCGATCGGGTCACCGATCTGGATGTCGCCTAGACCCCAGAGCTTACCTATCTGTCCCGCGGAGATTGACTGGCGCCGGGCGGCGGAACCATGGTGGAAGACGCTAATGGCTGTGACCTTCTGGTCCTTCTCGCCCACCCGCACCCGATCGCGCGTTTGTAGCGTGCCCGAGAACATCCGTGCATACGCGATCTTCTCGCCTACAGGACCGCGTTCGACCTTGAAAACCGTGCCCGAAAGGGAACCGCCAGGATCGCCTTCGGCTGTCGGCAGAAGCTTTGGGACGTTGGCGATAAGCGAATCGATCCCGGCCCCCGTGACTGCCGAACCGAAGAAGGCCGGATGCACCAGAGCCCGCTTGGTTTGCACGACGAGTTCGTCGTGAAGGCGTCGATCGGAAACCCCCGGCCCCTCGAGGTGGGCGGTTATGAGTTCATCGTTGTATGCACCCAGGGCATCGATGAGTCGTGTACGAAAGACGTGATCCGCTGCATCCTGCGGCGTGAAATAAGCGCTGCGCGTGCCGAGCTCGTGCGCTTTGCCCATGGGAATCACTGCCGGTGTCAGCTTCTCGGAGATGCTCCGTACCAGCGCCTCATCTTGCGCGCCGGCTCGGTCGATCTTGTTCAGGAACAAAAGGGTGGGAAGTCGCAACCGCTGGAGTGATCGCATCAATACACGCGTCTGTGCCTGCACGCCGTCAACGCTGGAAATGACCAAGATCACGCCATCAAGAACTCCTAGGACCCGCTCGACTTCGGCAATAAAGTCTGGGTGGCCTGGTGTATCGATGAGGTTGACAGCGACGTCGTCGATAACGAAAGACACGACCGCTGATTTGATCGTGATGCCGCGTTTCTGTTCCAGCGCTAAGGAATCGGTCTGGGTGCTCCCATCATCGACTCGACCGATCTCGTCGATGACACCGACGGCATAGAGCAGCCGTTCGGTGAGGGTTGTTTTACCTGCGTCTACATGCGCCAGGATCCCCAAGTTCAAAGTTCGCATAGAGCGTTATGTCCTCTCGATACAAGATGCTTCTCCTCATGGACATGAACGCTTTGCGCACCTCGCCTCCTTGGTGACCTGAGAGTAAACAGAGCATAGTCTCCGGCTTCGCCGGACGTCTGGGTAGTGGTCCAAGCTGGCGACTTCACCGACGCACCGCCGCGCTTGCCTCGACGATGGTGCTGCTCTTCATCCACGATTTTGCGGAGCTCGACGAGGATTTCCCACACCCAGCGGCAGGTAGCGCGCATGCCGGGATCGAGGTCCAACAAGAGTCCCATGCACTTGAGTTCAGGGACAATCCGCTTCCACTCGCAGCCTGCGCCCTTGAGCCACGACTTGCTCCTCTGACCATTTAGTTCTCCCTCGCAGGGAATCCGTCTATTCTGCGACGTCGTGACGCAACGACTGCTGATCGTGGGTGAATCGCTGGTCGAGTTCGTCAGAATGGAACGCGGCTCATCCTGGCGCAATCCCGGTTCATTCCTAGGCCCCTTCCCCAGCGGCGCTCCTGCGATCTGCGCGAGCGCGGCCGCCCTCGCGGGTGCAGAGGTGATCCTGGTCTCGACGGTTGGGACTGATCCATTCGGCCGGTTGGTGGTGGAGCGCCTGGAGGGCGATGGCGTCGATGTGACCAGGGTGCGGATGCTGGATGAAGCTGTGACAGGGGCCGCCTTCGTAGCCTATGAAGCTGACGGGCGCCGAAGCTTCATCTTCCATGTGGCGGACGCGGCGCCGGGACTCATCACTGCTGAGGACCTCGATGCCACTCCGGAGCGAGCGGACTGGATCCACGTTTCGGGAGCTTCTCTCGTTCTGTCGCCCGCCCTCTCGGCGGTGATCATGTTGGCGGTGGAGCGCGTGCTCGCCCACGGGGGCGGCCTCAGCTTCGATCCCAATCTGCGCACGGGATCCTCGGGCGCCTTGGATGCTGATGACGCCACAAGTCGTCTGCTGGATGCCGCGACGATTCTGTTGCCTGCCGAGGGGGAGTTGGACGCACTCGGTGTCGACGTCGAAGAGCTCGTGAGGCGGGGAACTTTGGTCTGCACAACGGCAGGAGCGCGGGGCTCTCGCCTACACCAGCCAGGTGGGGTCACTGAGATACCCGGTATCCCCGTCTCGGAGGTCGACCCCACGGGGGCCGGTGATACTTTCGCCGGAGTGTTCCTGGCGACGTTTCTTCGCACCCGCGACGCGTATCGGGCGGCGATCGCAGCTAACCAGGCTGGGGCGGCGCATGTTTCAGCGATGGGTCCGATGGAACGCGCCGTGGGGTGGGCACCCGAGCTTCGATGATCCCGGTCGTGAACCGCCGGGTGCGCATCGCCGGGCCGGGCAAGATCGACCTTGTGTCGACACCGACTCCCCAGCCCGGGCCCGGCGACGCACTCGTGCGGACCCGAACTGTTGGCATCTGCGGTTCCGATATGCACGCGTTGGCGGGAACTCACCCCTTCATCTCGCTGCCGTGCTTCCCTGGGCATGAAGTCGTCGGGATTGTGGAGGCGATTGGCTCCGAGGTCAACGAAGTGGCGCTGGGTGACCGCGTGCTGGCGGAGGCTAACTTCGTGTGTGGACACTGTTCCTATTGTCGTTCCGGCCGATACAACCTGTGTGAGAACCTCGAAGTGCTGGGGTGCCAGACTGACGGCGCGATGGCGGATCTCTTTATCATTCCGGCCAACCGCTTGCACCGGGTTCCGGATGGTGTCGACGACTCGGGCGCGGCCTTGGTGGAGCCACTGTGCACCGTGGCTCACGCTCTGCGCCACGCCGGCGAAGTTGAGGGCGGGAAGGTCGCCATCCTCGGGGCCGGCACGATTGGATTGCTCTGCTTGGTAGCGGCTCTCGAGGCAGGAGCCGGCGACGTCGTCATCACCGATCTCCAACCTTCGAAGCGACAGCGAGGCCTTCGCCTGGGGGCAGTCGACGCGGTCGATGGGAGTTCTCGAACTGTCGTGGACAATGTGAAAGGGGCCCTGGGGGGCCGTCCCGATGTCACGTTCGATTGCGTGGCGACGCAGGCTTCGACGTCCCAAGCCATACATCTCGCGCTAAATGGGGGAGCCGTGATGGTGGTCGGAGTGCCGACCGCGGAGGTGGTGATCCCCTTGCCCTTGGTGCAGGATCGAGAGATCCGGATACAGGGATCGGCGATGTATGTCCACGAGGATGTCCTTCGAGCGATCGATCTGGTGGCTCGACGAGTGATCCCCGTTGAAGAGATCGTCACCCTCACGGTTCCGCTGTTGGCGGCGGAAGAGGGCTTTGCTGCGGCCTTGTCGGGCGATCACGTGAAGGTCCAGCTGCGTGCCGGCGACTAAGGGGATTCCGGCCTCTATGCGCGCAGCCGCTTTTCTCGGTGACGGGCGGGTGGAGGTCAGAGAGTGCCCCATCCCCGAGCTCGGCGCAGGGATGGTCCTGATCCGCGTGAGCGCGTGTGCACTCTGTGGAACCGACCGGCATGGGTTCGAACACGGAAGTGCGGTCGTGCCGGGTCACGAGATCGCCGGCGCTGTCGTCCTATGCGGGCCGCAAGCCGACATCGATATAGGAACGGAAGGGGTCGTCTACCTCGTCGAGTTCTGCGGTGACTGCTTTGCATGTCGCAATGGATCGACCAATATGTGTCTGAATCGACGCGCGATGTACGGGCTGACGGTGCCCGGAGGCTTCGCCGAATATGTCACCGTTCGCGCCGACTGTTTTCTTCCGGTTGCGTCTTCCTTTTCACCCAGTCGGGCCACAACACTCCTTGATCTCTTCGGAACCACCAGGCATGCCTTGCTCCGCTACGGCACCGATGTTCCCCGCTGTCTTGCGGTTGTTGGCTGCGGGCCTATCGGACTGGGGGCGGTCGCCGTGGGTCAGGCGATGGGGATCGAGCGGATCTATGCCTCCGACGTTGCCCCTTACCGACTCGAACTTGCAGCTGGACTTGGAGCCGTGACGATCGACGCGTCGTTGGTCAATACGGTGGAGCAACTGCATACGATGGAAACAGACGGATGCGACGTGGTCATAGAAGCCGCCGGACTTTCTCACACGCAGAGGCAAGCCATTGCGATGGCGGCGCCTGGGGGCCGGGTGATGATCGTGGCTCACAGTCGCGGCACCCTGGAGCTGCAGACTTCGACGGACCTGATCCGGCGTGAGATCTCTCTGGTCGGCTGTGAATATTTCCCGATCGGGGAGTTCGGCGGAACGCATGCTTTGGTTACGGACGGCGGGCTCGATCCAGATCCGATCCTGACGCATAGCTTCCCCTTGGAGGGATTGAAGGAGGCCTGTGACAGCTTCTTCTCGGGGACAACAGGCAAGGTTGTCATTCATCCATGAGCGAGACGGTCATCCCCTTCGCTCAGTCCGGGCCTGGAGCTGTCGAAGAGGCCCCACTGCGCGTGCTGGTCGTCGGTGCCGGTTTCGTTGGCTCGATCCATGCCCGGGCCGTTTGGGAGCACCCATACGCAACCCTCGTCGGCGTCTGCGGCAGGACCCGGCCCAAGACCGAGTCGTTGGCTTCTCGGTACGGGGTTTCGTTTCATCTTTCGGTCGATGAGGCGCTGAACGAGCAGCAGCCAGATCTGGTGTGCGTTTGCACCGGCAACGATCAACACGTCGAGCCAACAATCGCCGCGCTGGAGGCGGGCGCGCACGTTTTCGTGGAGAAGCCGCTCGCGTTCCGCCTCGAGGATGCCCGCTCCATGGCCGAAACTGCCGAGCGCACCGGGTTGCAATTGGGCGTCGATTTCAATCATCGATTTGCCGAGCCCTACCAACATGCGCTGCGCTTTGTCCGTGAGGGTGAATTGGGCATCCCGGCTTACGCAACAATGACGTTCGCGGGGGACCTCTATCCCAGCCTCAACGATCCCTATTGCATGCTGATCGAGACTCAGGGTCACAGCTTTGATCTCCTTCGGCTATTCGCGGGAGACATCGCTGAGGTCAGCGCGTTTCTCTCGGATCCCCGCGATATGGGCGTTTACACGAGTGCTGCTCTTGCTCTTCGGTTCGTGAGTGGCGCGGTCGGTACGCTGTTGGGAAGTTGGGACAGCTCCTACTCGCACCCGGCCCCTGTTTCTTTCCAACTGAGTGGTACCGAAGGACGGGTCGAGGTGAAGAACGTAGTCGACGCGGTTCGTATGTTCCGCCATGATCGGTCGGAGTTCACCGAGTGGCGACCGGGCTTGTTCGACGGGATGCGGCGTGACTTCTGGCGAACCATCGACCAACACTTAGGTGCTTTCATCGACGCGATCAGGGGGGGCCGGGAAGTGCCCGTTTCCGGGAGCGACGGCGTGCAGGCTCTCGAAACCACCTTCGCCGCTATCCGATCATTCGAGGAGGGGCGTCCGGTAACCGTGTGACCGCATATCGGACTCTGCCCGGGCAGATCCATGAGGGCGAGTGATATAACCCGGCTAGTGCTTCCAAGCCGTCGAGGGAGGTCCGGATGATCCGTCGAAGTCGCGCGGTTCGTTTGTCGGTCGCTGTTCTCGCAATGGGACTCATCGGCGCAGCGTGCAGTGGCTCGAGCGGCGGCAGCAAAACCAGTTCCACTGGAACGATAACGGTTGCGGAACCGAGCGACAACCCCGGCGATATCCAGGCTCGCAAGCAGCTCGCCGATCAGTTCATGAAGCTCCATCCGGACATCTCCGTCAAGATCCTCGTCATCCCCGCCGAGGGATACGACCAGAAGGTCTTGACGTTGATCGCGGGAGGCAAGCCACCGGATCTCTTCGTCTCAGGGGATGTGCAGATCCCGAACATGGTTTCTAAGAACTACGCGTATAACCTCGACACGTTCGCCAAGAAGGGGAACTTCGATCTCTCTAAGTTGTATCCCCAGATCATCCAAGGCCTCACCTTCAACGGGAACTTAGCGGGTCTAACAGACAACTGGGATACACAGGTCATGTACTACAACAAGTCGATGTTCCAGCAAGCGGGGGTGTCTCCCCCCACCGCATCTTGGACATGGCAAGATTTCCAGAGCGCTGCGCAGCAGCTCACACAGGGATCGGGAACCCAAAAGCAATACGGAGCGGTCTTCGACCCGTGGTTCGCTCCTTTGTACTCAACGATCTGGTCGTACGGTGGCAACATCACCAGCGCCGATGGAAAGACCTGTGAGATCAATCAGCCCCCCGCAATCCAGGCTATCGACTTCATCTTGAACCTGTACAAGCAAGGGCTTTCACCTTCTCCCCAGGCGATGAGTCAGCAGGGTCAGGGTGCGGAGCAGATCTTCCTCTCGGGCCGGGCCGCCATGATGATCGGTTCCGGACGCTGGGCGGCTTACGACCTTCAAAGTGTGAAGAGGTTCCAGTGGGCGATGGCGCCGTTACCCAAGGGTCCCGCCGGCAGGGCGAACTTCTTCCATCTCTCTATGTTCGCTATCGCCCACAACAGTCAGCACCCTCAAGCGGCCTGGCAGTTCCTGAAATACATGCTGTCGAAAAACGGCATCGAAACCACGATCGGCAATGCGCAGGGGCTGCCTTCGATCCCATCGCTGGTGAAAGATCCGGCCTTCGCCAACTCGGCCCTGGTGAAGCAACACGACACCGTCAAGCCGATGCTTCAGTCCTTGCCGACAGTTCATCGGGCGCCGAACATCGTCGCGTTCAACGAATTTCAGGACAAGCTCGATGCTGTTATGGACGGCGTTTGGTCTGGCAAGCAGGATCCCAAAACTGCTTTGGACGCATTCTGTAAATCAGTTGGTCCGCTCCTTCAGAACGGGAGTGCGGCCGGCGCCTGAGGCGTGAGGGAGTAGCTCGATCATGGAGGAGCGATGGCTGCGGTACCCGAAGTAGGAACGGCTCCTTCCGGCGCAGGCCCGGCCGGAGGGGTGCCCGCTCCCGTCGACCTGCGACCGCCTTCATGGTGGAAGCGCAAGGGCTACACCCGACGGGACACCGTGGCGGCGTTCATCTTTCTCGCTCCCAGCCTTATCCACTTCATGATTTTCATCCTCGGTTTGGTCGTCGCGTCACTCGTCATCAGTACCTGGCAGTGGGATCTGCTGACGCCTCCGCACGAGGTGGGGCTCCATAACTACGCGACCATGTTCTTCCACGATCCTCTCTTCTGGACGTCGCTCAAGGCCACCTTGTATTTCGTCTTGTTGACCATCCCCACCGGCATCATCCTCAGCCTGGCTCTGGCGATGGCTGTGAACACCAAGCTTCGTGGCATCGTGATCTTCCGCACTGCATACTTCATCCCGGTTGTCAGCTCGATGGTGGCCGTGGCCGTGGTGTGGCGTTGGGTTTTCAATAATGACTTCGGCATCTTGAACTGGTTTTTGGGACTATTCGGCGTTCACAAGATCGATTGGCTGGGGAACCCGGTGACGGCGATGCCTGCCATCGCGCTTATGTCTGTGTGGAAGGGCCTTGGATTCACCATGACGCTTTTCCTGGCCGGCCTCCAGGGGATCCCTCAACACCTGTATGAAGCGGCGGAACTCGATGGCGCCGGAAGGTGGAAGCAGTTCGTTCACGTGACGTGGCCGCTTCTCACCCCGACGACCTTCTTCGTCTCTGTTATCTCGATCATCGGCTCGTTCAACGTCTTTGACGCTGTCTACCTGATGACGCAGGGGGGGCCGGGCAACAGCACCACCGTTTACAACTTCTATCTGTTTAACCAGGCGTTCCGTTATTTCCATATGGGCTACGCCGCAGCCATGGCGTGGATCTTGTTCCTCATCATCGCGGCTCTGTCTTTCCTGCAATTCCGATTCCTGAACCGGCGGGTGCAGTATGAGCTTGGTTGAGGAAAAGCAAACAGAGGCCTCGGAAGCGGGCCCCAAGCCGGTCGCATTGCCGCCCCGTAACCGCAAGATCGGACGCAAGGCCCTCGCTTATCTGGCGCTTACCTTGTTGGCCGCGCTTGCGCTGATCCCCTTCCTGTGGATGCTTTCCACTTCGCTGAAAAGCTTGGACGAGGTCTTCCTCTTTCCCCCCAAATGGATCCCCAGCAAGCTTCAGTTCCACAACTACACGTCGCTCTGGCACGACTTCCCGATGAGCACGTGGATCTTCAATTCCGTGAAAGTCACGCTCTCGGTAACGATCGGGGTGTTGATCACGAGCTCGATGGCTGCCTATGCCTTCTCCCGGATCAACTTTCCCGGCCGCAACATCCTGTTCTATATGTATCTCGGTGCGTTGATGATCCCCGGCTGGGTGATGCTTGTCCCGAACTTCGTGCTCATGCGGAAGCTGGGGTGGATCGATACGCACTGGGCCCTGATCATTCCGGCGATCGGCCAGCCCTTCGGCACCTTCCTGCTGAGACAGTTCTTCCTGACTATCCCAAAGGAGCTCGAGGAGGCGGCGCGAGTGGACGGAGCCGGTCACTTCCAGATCTTCACGAAGGTGATCCTTCCTCTGGCAAAGCCGGCCCTCGCCACGCTCTTCGTGTTCCAGTTCCTCGCTATCTGGAACGAGTTCCTGTGGCCGCTCATCGTGCTGAACAGCCCACAGAAGTTCACCGTGCCGCTAGGTCTTGGGTACCTCAACACCGCGCATTCGACGGACTGGACCCGTCTCATGGCCGGTAGCGTGATCTTGCTGATCCCGGTGGTCATCCTGTTCACAGTTGCCCAGCGCTATTACGTGCGAGGGATCGCACTCACGGGACTCAAGGGCTAGCCCAACACGAGTCCGGGCCACCCCGGATCTAGGGGGAGATGATGGGACGCATCGTTCGATTCGTGGAGCCTGGTGTGGTGGAGGTCGTCGACTACGAGGACCCTCCGCTGGAGCCCACACAGGTTCGGATCGAGACCCTCTATTCGGGGATCTCTGCGGGTACGGAGCTCACTGCCTACCGCGGATCTAACCCCTATACCAGCAAACGCTGGGATGAGCACGATCGCATGTTCATCCCGGGTGGGGCCTCGTTCAGTTATCCCATCGACGGCTGGGGCTACGAGGAAGTGGGACGAATAGCCGAAGTCGGTGGAGATACCCGAGGTGTCGAGCTCGGTGACGTGATCTACGGAACCTGGGGACACCGGAGCACTAACACCGTGCCCTGGCAGTGGGCCGCGAATCGGGTGCTCGGCGCGCAGGCTGATCCACGGATCGGCCTTTTCTCTCGGATCGGCGCGATCGCATTGAACGGCATCCTGGATGCCAGCATCCACTTGGGCGAGTGCGTCGCGGTTTTTGGCCAGGGCGTGCCGGGGCTGATCGCGAGCCAGTTGGCGCGCCTGAATGGTGGGACGGTGATCGCGGTCGATGCCATCCCGATGCGCTTAGAGCTCGCGGCGGAACTCGGAGCTCATCACACCGTGGATGCCAGCACCCAGAACGCGGGGGAAGCTATCCGCTCGTTGACCGACGGCCGGGGGGCCGACGTCTCCATAGAGATCACCGGCTCTTATCGGGCCCTACACGAGGCCATCCGGTCCACCGCGTATAACTCGCGGGTGGTGGCATGTGGTTTCTTTCAAGGTGAGGGAGCCGGCCTTTTGCTCGGCGAGGAGTTTCACCACAACAGGATCCAAGTTGTCTGCTCGCAGATCTCGGGCGTCAGTCCGAGTCTTGGCCACCGGTGGAGCGTCGACCGGCTTGAACAGACAGTGATGAAGCTGGCTGTGGAGGGCAAAGTCAATCTCGCGTCGCTGATAACTCATGTCTTTCCTGCTGAACGCGCCGCCGAAGCGTTCGCGCTGCTGGCGACCTCTCCGCAGGAGGCGGTTCAGGTGGTGCTGGACTTTGCGGGAGCCGAAGATTGAAGCTCGCCTGTCAGGAGCAACTGATCCCGGGCGACACGTTGGAGAAGAAGTGGGAGTTCGCATCCGGAGCAGGCTTCGGGGGGATCGAGTTGCTCGGGAGGGGGAACTTCGAGTTCGAGAAGCGGCTCAGCGAGCTGCAGTCGGCGCGACAGGCTGGGGTTGTCATCTCGAGCGTGTGCGTGGCGATGGACCATTTCATCGGCGATCTTGATCCCAAGCGACGGCGCGACGCGATCGAGAACATGAAGTCTCTGCTTACGGTGATAGCGGAACTCGATGGAGCCGGGGCGATAACGCCTGCATCGTTCGGTGTGTGGTCGAACGCGTTACCCCCATGGGAGCCATCGCCGCGCACTCCCGAGGATGATCGGGCCATCCTGATAGAAGGCGTCGCGGAGCTCGCGGAGCACGCACGGGCGCTCGGCGTGGCCGTCCTGTTCGAACCGCTCAACCGTTATGAGGATCACATGGTGAACCGCGTCTCTCAGGCTGCCGACATCTGTCAGGAGGTTGGCATGAACTCGGCGAAGGTCATGGCGGACTCATTCCACATGAACATCGAGGAGGATGACCCCGCTAACGCGCTCCGGGACGGTGGCGATCTGATCGGTCACGTCCATATCGCCGACAGCGCCAGGCTTCAGCCCGGCACCGGGCACCTTAACTGGCAGGGCCTGATGGAAGCGTTGCTCGAGATCCGCTACGAGGGATGGCTGGCGATGGAGTGTGGCATCAGAGGAGACCCGCGGGAGGCCCTGCCGCGTGTGGTCGAGCTCCTCGGTGCTTGGATGTAGCCGGGCGGGGTTGGGGCTCGCTCGGGTTGGCGAGTTGGTGTGCCCCGGCTCCCTCAAAAATCTTGGTCGTCGTTCCTGGGGGCCAAGACGAACACGATAGCGGCGCATCCTGCTGCGAATACGAGGACGGCAACGAACGGCATGTGATGAGTTCCGAACCATGAGGTCACTGCGATGAGAAGGGCGATCGCGGGCCACACCAGGATCCAAGCGAGACACCCCCGACTCATCGCAGTTGCCCTCCTGCTCGACGGAGCCTTCGGACACATCCGCTGCCGGCGGCAGTCCGAGGACCAAGGTGGTTGCTGCCGGGACACTACGAGGTCTGGGCCAGAGGTGCACGGTTGCACTCGCTCGTCACAAGCGATCTAGAGGAGTGGAAGATGAGGGTCTTTGCACTTGCGCGCGGGGCTGATCTCAGTCTGAGGAAGCAGGCGCCATGACGGTAGAAGAGGCGTTCGGTGGTCTTATCGAGCAGGTCGTGGGTGAAGGAGAGCTCGAAGCGTCTCTGGAGGTTTCGATCTTTGGCACCTCGGACCCGGTGAGTATCGCGGACGCCGTAGACGGATTCTGCCGTCGCGAGTTGGGCGCCGCCGTCGAGCGGTGCCTTTTCTATGCGTCGTCACAGGGGGCGGTGTTCGGGCTCGATCTCGTCGACCAAGGGCGGTTGGTACTGAAGGCTCATCAACCGGACCGGACGGCCCATTTTCTCTCTACGGTTCAGGAAGTGCAGCGGCATCTGTCCGCGAGCGGGTTTCCTTGCCCCGCGCCGATCCTGGGCCCGAGGCCGTTGGGACGCGGTGTGGCTGTGGTCGACGAACTCTTGAGCGACGGCGCCTACGTTGACGCCCACGTTCCTGCAATCCGCATGGCGATGGCGTTTGCGTTGTCATCCCTCGTTCGGTTGGCGCACGGCTTCGTCTCTTCTCAGAACCTGCCTCGCAGCCCTCTGATGAACCTCCCTGCCGGATCGCTGTGGCGCTCCCCACATCACCCCATGTTCGACTTCGACGCCACCGCTGCCGGTGCTGAGTGGATCGACGCCCGCGCGACATGGGCGCGGCGTGAGCTGGAAGCCGAGGTGGGGGAGATGGTGGTTGGACACACCGACTGGAGCGTGAAGGACTTCCGCTTCCGCGACGGTCGCATCACAGCAATCTACGACTGGGATAGCCTGGCTGTGGAGCGAGAGCCGGTCATAGTCGGTCATGCGGCTACCCACTTCTCGATGACGTGGCGGCTGCCGGTGCGCGTTGCTCCCACGCCGCACGAGGTGATGGCATTCATTGCCGAGTACGAAGATGCTCGAGAGCAGAGTTTCTCTGCGGCGGAGCGACGTGCGGTGGACGCGGCCGGGATTTACTCCATGGCTTACACCGCGCGCTGCGAGCATGCGCTCGATCCCGAGGCGAAGGAGTATCCACCCGGAAGTGCCCGCGAATTCCTCGCGGGCTTGATGTGATCGAGGTCACAGGCCCCCGGTGCGGCAGCCCCAGGAACGGATAGCGGCTCGGGTCATGGGTGTCAGGTCGTGTCGGCGATGCAAGCTGCTGCTACGGAGATTTGATAAAGGGAGCGGGTTGGGGCCGCCAGGATGGTCCCTTGCCATGGTTGATCGAGGGCCATCCTTGGGTCCAGTCGATCTTGTCGAGGAAGAGATCTCGCGAGAACAAGGGATCATCGGGGCGGATCGCGTGATACAGGATCCACGTCTGGCCGGCGTCATCGGTGATTGTCGAGTTGTGCCCTGGGGCCGTGAAGTGCGAGTTCAGAGCCAGAATGGGATCATTCGGATCTTCTTGATAAGGCCCGAGAGCTTTCTTGGAGCGCCAAGCCATGACCGCGTAGAACGCGGAAACGCCGCAGCAGGAATCTCCTGACGCAAGCAAGTAGTAGTAGCCGCCGTGGGGAAGGATCCAGGCACCTTCGAGCAGGTGGTGATAGTCGCGGTGCAAAGATGGATAGACGAGAGGCTTTGCCTCTCCGGTTAAGTGCATCCCGTCGGGAGTGAGCTGCTGCGCTTTGATGGGAGCTCCGGCTGATCCCCACACAAGGTATCGCTTGTTACCTGGCAGGGAGAGGATGAAGGGATCGATGGTCGTGAAGCTCGGCCCTTGGATCAACGGATGGCCCATGTCCCGCCAGGGACCGGTGGGGCGCGGCGCGGTTGCCACGCCGATGTTCATGTTTCCCGTGAACACGTTCCGCCCCGAGTAGTACATGTAGTACCTGTCGTTGAAATGCGTCACATGAGGGGCCCACATATCGGTGCCAACCCACTTCGGTAACTTCGGGAAGGCATCGCCGACGAACTTCCAATGGACGAGATCTCTCGAATGAAGCATGGGTATGTCGACGAGACCGGTCGCGTACGGACTCTGGGTTGTGTATGCGTAGAAGCTGCCATCGGCGGCCCGGATGATCGAAGGGTCCGGGGCATCGTGGCGGTACACCGGGTTGCGATAAGTGGCACCGGAAGCTGGCACATTTCTACGCGAAGAGAGCCGGCTCAGCGCAACGACGCTGATGCCGATGGCCATCACGACCACTCCGCCTGTTAGAAGGAGCAGCAACCGTCGCTTCTTGGAGCCTTGCCCGTCGTCACTCACCGACGTATCTCTACTATCGATGTATGACTGGGGCGGGGTGCGGCCCGTAGGAGGGCACGCCGCCTTTGATTGCCGGCCACCCGTTCACCCACTCGATCGGGTCGATCATGATGTCCCGGTCCCGGGTGAGATCCTGGCCCCCAACTCGAGCGTGGTAGACGATCCAGACGCGGCCTGCGTCGTCGGTGATGGTCGCGTTATGGCCGGTGGCTGAGAACTTCGAATCGCCGTGGAGGATCGGGTTATTCGGATCGCGTGTGAAAGGCCCCAGGGGCGACTTCGAACGCGCGACCGCCACCTGGTAGTTGGGGTGCGAGCTGCAGCAGTCTCCCTGTGAGTACATGAGGTAGTAGTAGGCACCGTGGGGCAGGATCCAGGCCCCCTCGATCAAACCGCCGTTGTCGGAATGCTTGGGGACCAAGACCACCTTGGGCTTGCCTACCAGATGGAGGCCGTCGGGCGAGAGCCGCTGCGCTCTTATCGGATCGAAGTTCGATCCCCAATAGAGATAGAGATGGCCATCACGCGCCCGAAACACGAAGGGGTCGATAGCCACATAGTTCTTCTTCTCCCACCTTCGGAGAGGGTGTCCAAGATCCTTGAAGGGTCCTGTGGGACTGTCCGACGTCGCAACTCCGATTGCCATGTTTCCAGTCCCATACTCCCGGGACGCGTAATAGACGTAATACCTACCGTGGTTGACGAACCCGTGAGGGGCCCACATGTCACCACCGGGACCACCAACCGCCCATCTCGGGATGCTCGGGAAGACCTGGCCCGCCAACTTCCAATGGACAAGGTCACTTGATTTCAGGATCGGCAGGTTCAACACCCCCGCCGAATAGATGCTCTGGGTCGTGTAGATGTAGAAGTTGCCGTCGGCTGCCCGGATGATCGAAGGATCTGGCGCGTCGTGCCGGAACACGGGATTGGAGTACATGGGCGCACTCTTGCCGCTGCTGGAACCGGTGCAAGCCACCAGCCCGAAGCAAAGAAAGAGGAGGCCCAACGCGGTACCGCCCAGGTACCTGCGCTGTCGAAGTCTGCCGGCACACAACATGTCGAATCAGTATGGCGCGTTCAGGCAGCGGCGTATCCTACCGACACGATGACCAGCGGGATCCGGGTGGGGGTGATCGGAACGGGCTTCGCGGCCGCCTCCCACGTGGACGCGCTGCGACGGGTTCCGTCCGTTGAGGTCGCGGCGATCGCAGGGAGCTCTGAGAGCAAGGCCGAGGCTGCAGGGCAACGGTTCGGCATCGACCTGACCTTCGGTGACTACCGTGATCTCCTTGACGAGGAGACCATCCACGCGGTGCACGACTGCACCCCCAACCAACTCCATTCGGTGATTAACACCGACGCGCTTCTCGCGGGCAAGCACCTGTTGTCGGAAAAACCTCTGGCGCTAGATAGTGGTGAATCCGCTGCGCTGGTGGATCAAGCCGCCGGTGCAGGAGTGGTGGCCGGGGTCTGTTTCAACTACCGCCACTATCCATTGGTCCGTCAAGCCAAGGCGATGCTTGACTTTGGCGAGCTGGGGCAACCGCATCTTCTCCACGGGGGCTACCTGCAGGACTGGCTGCTCTTCCCGACCGACTGGAACTGGCGGCTCGACCCCGTGAAGGCAGGCGCGTCGCGTGCGATCGCCGACATCGGATCGCACTGGATGGACCTCGTGCAGTACGTGACGGGCCACCGGATCCAAGAAGTGTTCGCTGTACTCGACACCGTTCACAAGGAACGCCAGCGGCCGCTCGAAGAAGTAGCCACCTTCGAACGATCCGAGGTCTCGGCACTCCAGAATGTGCCCGTGACCACTGAAGACTCCGCCACCGTCATCTTCCGGACCGATCGCGGGCTGCGGGGTACGTTCACCGTTTCTCAAGTCAGCGCGGGTTGGAAGAACCGGCTGTTCTTCGAGGTCGACGCAGCTGACGGCTCGGTTTCGTGGGATCAAGAAGATCCGAACGTTCTACGCGTCGGCCGACGGGACGAGGCAAACGCTGAACTTCCGCGCGACCCCTCGATGCTGGTGCCCGAGGCTGCCGCTTTGGCGCACTTCCCGGCAGGTCATCAGGAGGGTTGGCCGGACGCACTCAAGAATCTGTTTATGGACTTCTACAGCGCAGTCGATGCGCATGATTCAGGCGCGGAGAACGAGCACTCGTTCGCCACGTTCGGGGACGCGCATCGGATCATCGAAGCCGTAGAAGCGATTTTGCGCTCCCACCGCTCGGGTGGGTGGCAGAAAGTGGGCGGGATAAGGGAAGCGGCTCAGGAGGTACCGGTGTGAAGCTCGGCGTGCTGACCGTCCTCTACCAGAAAATGCCGTTCGAAGAGGCTCTCAACAAGCTCAAGGTGATGGGCGCGGAAGCGGTCGAGATCGGAACGGGAAACTACCCCGGAAACGCGCACTGCGACCTCGACCGGATCCTGGGCGACGGACAGCAAGCTCGCAACTTCGGCAAGGCCGTGGAGTCTCGTGGACTGTTCATCAGTGCCCTCTCCCAGCACGGCAATCCTCTCCACCCAGACGAAGCGATCGCCGCCAAGGCCCACGACACCTGGCGCAAGACCGTGCAACTCGCCTCGCAGTTGGAAGTGCCGGTGGTCAACGCCTTCTCGGGATGTCCCGGCGATAGCGAAGGTTCGAAATACCCCAACTGGGTGACCTGCCCGTGGCCGGAGGACTTCCTGGCGGTGCTCGAATGGCAGTGGGACGAGAAGGTCATCCCGTACTGGGAGAAGGAAGCCGCCTATGCGAAGGAGCACGGCATCAGCATCGGCTTCGAGATGCATCCCGGATTCGTCGTTTACAACCCGGAAACGCTGCTCCGGCTTCGTGAAGCTTGTGGAGACGCGATCGGAGCGAACCTCGATCCCAGTCATCTGTTCTGGCAGGGCATGGACGTGATCGAGGCGATCAAGACTCTGGGCGGGGCCGGAGCCATCTTCCACGCCCATGCCAAGGACACCCAGATCGACAAACGCAATGTGGCGCTCGCAGGTGTTCTCGACACCAAGCCTTACACCGACCTGTTGCACCGGTCGTGGGTCTTCCGAACCACCGGCTACGGACAGGGATTGCAGGTGTGGCGAGATATCGTCTCGACCCTTCGCGCGGTCAACTACGACTACGTCCTGTCGATCGAGCACGAGGACGCCTACATGTCGATCGATGAAGGGTTGCAGAAGGGGATCCACGCGTTGCGAACCATCTTGTTCAAGGAGCCCGCCACCGAGGCGTGGTGGACGTAGGGGTCGGCTAACGCCGATACGCTGATAGGACCGAAGCACCCACGGAGGAGCCCGATGGCCGAGATCGAACTTCAGAACGTGAGGAAGATCTATCCCGACGGAACAGAGGCTGTGACCTCGTTCGACCTGATGATCGAGGACGGCAGCTTCATGGTCCTGGTGGGCCCGTCCGGCTGCGGGAAGACGACGGTGCTGCGGATGGTGGCGGGACTCGAGGAGATCACCTACGGTACCGTGCAGATCGGAAAGCAAGTGGTGAACGATGTCTCGGCTAAAGAGCGTGACATCGCGATGGTCTTCCAGAACTACGCGCTCTACCCGCACAAGTCGGTGTACGAGAACATGGCATTCGGTTTGCAGTTGCGCAAGGTAGAGAAGAAAGTGATCAGCGAACGCGTCACCAGCACGGCTCGTGTCCTCGGTCTGGAAGACCTGATGAAGAAACGACCTGGTCAACTCTCCGGTGGACAGCGACAGCGCGTTGCGATGGGAAGAGCCATCGTGCGGGAACCCAGGGCATTCCTCATGGACGAACCTCTCTCAAATCTGGACGCTAAGTTGCGTGTGCAAATGCGAGCGGAGATCTCCCGGATCCAGCAGAGCGTCGGTGTCACAACGATGTACGTGACCCACGATCAGACCGAGGCCATGACGCTGGGCGACAAGGTTGCAGTGATGAAGAAAGGCGTGCTGCAGCAGGTGGATGCTCCGCAACACCTGTACGAACATCCATCTAATCTGTTCGTCGCCGGCTTCATCGGATCTCCGGCGATGAACCTCGTGGAAGCCTCCCTGACCAGTGAGAACGGTGCCCTGTTCGCCCATTTCGCCGGAAACCGCCTCCGAGTGGAGGATGAAGCGCTCTCGCTGCGCCCTGCCCTCAGGTACTACGAGGGACGAAACGTCGTTCTGGGGATCAGGCCGGAGGATATGGAGGACGCTGCTTTGTTGAGCGGAGCGTCCGAGGACCAAATGATCCCCGCGGTGGTGGCTCTGCGAGAGAACATGGGATCCGAAGTGTTCGTTCACTTCACCGTAAACGCGCCCGCCGTCCTGACCGAGGACACTAAAGAATTGGCGGTAGACGCGGGGGCAGAGAAGCTCGAGCAGCTAAAGATCGGCGCGATTCAGAACAAGTCTGCGTTCGTCGCCAGGGTGAGTCCCAAAACGAAGGTCAAGCTCGCCGAGGACATCCGCATCTATGTCGACACCGCGGCCCTGCATTTCTTCGATCGGGAGACCGGCCGCTCCATCTACGACGAGCCACCGGACTGAGCCGAGTCCGAAAGCTGACATGGGCGCCAGCACGGGGCCGGCTGATCGTTCCTCAGTGGCCTTAGGGGATCCTGGCTGAAGAGATGATCTCCCCCATCCGTGCCGCCACTGAGAGCGGCTCCCTCCGGAGGGTTCCTTGCTGATCCATCGCCAGGCGGTACAGGCGCATGGGCTCGAGGTAGTCCTCGACCGGACGGACTCCCTCCCGATACTCCCAGTTGACGAGGTCGTAGAGCGGCCACCAAGTGAAACCCACGATGGGGATGTCATCGCTCGCCAAATGGCGAAGTGACAACACGGCTTCCTCCAGCCACAGCCGGCGGCATGAGTCGTCAGCGTCCTTCGGGGCGCTGGGAGGCGCGGCGAAAGCTCTGCCTTCTCGCGCTCGTTCGTTGAAGCTGGACTCGGTGATCAGTATCGGGCGCCGGTACCGATCGAAGGTCTCACGGACGATCCTTTCCATGAACTCGCGACCTCCCCACTCGGCTTGTTGGACAAGATTTCCGTCGACGATCGACCGGCGCCAGACGCTCATGAACGGGTAGTAATTGAGTCCGATCACGTCGAGTTCGATCGCGTGGCCTGGGTACCAAGCGAAGTCACGGGGGCAGATGCCATTATCAGCGAGAAATCTGTGGAGGAAATGACCCTCGTCCACGCGGCCGATTATCAACTCGAACATCGCTTGCAGCCGATCCATGTCGAGTTTCAAGCGGGGCTTAAGCGTTTCCTCGTCGGTGAGACCGCAGCCCGTCGCTTCAACGTGGACCATCACGGCATCAGATCTGATCTCCTTCAGAACTTCGACCGTTCGCACGATCCCCTTGCAGATGGCGTTCATGAGCAGCACGAAACCTGAGTCTCCATGGAGATATGGAGGCCAGTGTCCGGTACGCCCGCATAGCTCCGCATTGATGAATGGCTCATTGAGAGGCGTGTAGTAGCGGATGTGCGGATAGCGGCGGGCGAAAGCTCCTGCGTATGCGCTCACGAACTCGCGATAGTTCGGATGCAGGAACTGGTCTTTCAGCCAGAGCGGAGTGCCGTAGTGCATCGGATCCACGATTGGTTCGACACCGAGTTCGAACATCTCTGCGATGACCTGGTCGGTCCATGACCAGTTGAACCGACCCAGCTCGGGCTCGACCCTGTACCAGGGGATCCCCTAGCGCCATTGTGCGAAAGCCGGTTGCTGCGACCAGCTCGAGGTCCTCCTTCCAGAAGCGGTAATGCTGCTGGAGTTCGTATTCATCTAGGCGGCGCTTGCCGGGCCCGGTCTGAGCTATGAAGGTGTCCTCGATCCCCGTGGCCCACCGGAAATGGGAAAGTCCCAGCCGTTCGAGCTCGGGGGCCCAGGTCTCACTCATCTCGCCGCCTCTTTCAGCAGGTTGGTCAACAGCGAAACGGCCATGGGATCGTCGGGACCCGCGTCGAGGATCGGGAAGGTGGTCGCTACTACACCGCTTTTGAGCACGGCTGCTGTTGCTGCTCCCTTATGGATCCAGCCGACGTACATCCCAGCCAGGGCCTGATCGGGGCGGGGGCCGGTCAACACCGCCTCCGGGACCAGACCCCGGCAGGTCAGATCCAAGCGGGGGAGCAGGGGAGTTCCGCTACGAAGCTTCCCGTCGAGCCAGTGCATCCCCTGGGCCCAGTCGCCTTCCCAGGCGGTTCCGGTTCGATCCACGGCTTGAACCCCAGCCCCCTCGTCACCGGCGGACGCCAGGAGCACGGCCTTGCCCTCCGGTCCCGGGAACCCGGTGGAGACTCCAACGCCGTTCCACCTATCGGTTGGAATCCCAGCCGCTTTCAGAAAGGTGAGGATCGCGGCGTCGTCGGACCACGCGGAGACTTCTGTGGGTAGGCGCCCGTAAGCGGCAAGCTCGATCCAATTCCTGCCGACGATTGCTCCCGCGCCGTCCAGTACCTCCAACTCCAACCTGTGGCGGCCCTTAGTTGCGGGCTGCAACTCGATCTCGGCCACCGCGGGAGCGGTCCAGGGAGAGACGCTCATGTGCTGCTCTCCTTTGGTGCTTCCATCGGCAGATCTCCAGCGAAGAACCCCTGACGTCAAATCGCGCTCCGAGGCATGGGCGACGTGGACCCGGATGCCGATCCGTTCGCCGACGAAGCATCGTCGTCGCTCTGGAACACCGATCGGAAGGTCCGGCCCGAAGATCCAGCGGTAGCCGGCATGTCCCGCCTTCGCGCGGCGGTGAAGGTCGAGGAGCCCGTTGCATTCCCAGTAGACGTCGGTGAATTCCGTGACGACGAAACCTGCGATCTCTGGGCGGAGCCGCATCTGTTCGACTTCATATTGAATTGACTCGAACTGCTGCTGCTGCGACGCAGTGAAGAGCTGTTGCATGCTTCCGAAAGTTTCGGGGGCTCGTAATTCCTGAGCGCGGGCCTCGATGCCGTGGGGGTGAACCACTCCGCCCGACCATTCCTGTCCTGTGTCAAACCACCACGGTTCCCTGCCATCGTCTTCGAGCAGGCGCGCGGGATCGGGCAGACCCCAATTTCCGAATTCGGAAACGATCATCGGCTCGTCACCTCGCCGCACCGCGTCGCCGTGCGGCGAGTAGGTCGATGCAGGGTCGTTCGTCCATCCCTCGACGAACCGGTCCCATCGTGTGGGTTGATCGGGGATCGCGGAATAGAAGTGAAAATCGTTGAGGTCGCTTCGGATGTGGAAGTTCGATCTGCACGGAGAGTTGTCGACGACGACCCTCGTCGGATCCCACTCGTGCGTCAGGTCCACCGTCTCGTACAGCCACGCGCGCTGGTCGGCGTCTCCTAGGTCGATGCCCCAACTCTCGTTCATGATCGTCCACGCCACGATGCAGGGATGGTTGTGGTCGCGCTCGATCATCCCGGCCAATGTCTCCCTGCCTCGACGCGCCGCTTCGGGCGTAAACGTTTCCCAACTCGGCAGCTCTGCCCAGATCAACATCCCAAGCCGGTCCGCCCAATCGAGGTAGCGCGGGTGGGGGACCTTGATGTGACACCGCAGACAATTCAGACCCAGCTCCTTGGCGAGCTCGATCTGTTCGCGAACGAATGCATCGGAGGGAGGCGTGCACATCGTGTGCGGGTAATAGTCCTGATCCAATGCCCCCGCAAGAAAGACCGGACGGTCGTTCAACCAGACCTTTCCGTCGCGGGCCTCGACTGTTCGGAACCCAAACGACTCGACATGTGTGTCTATGACCTGGTCATCACGGAGCAGACTTAGCTCCGCTTCGTACAGGGCTGGATTCTCGAGGTCCCACAACTGCAGGTTGTCCACAGCGACCGACAGCTCTCCGGACTCGACCTGTGAGCCGTCGGGCCCCCAGACGACCAGGAGGTACGAATGGTCGGTGTCTGCACCCCCGAGCACGGGCCGCACGGAAACACTTCCCGAGGCGGGGTCGGAGTAGATGCGCATACCAGCGATGTAGGTGTCCGCGGCGGCCTCCAGCGATACCGACTGCCAGATACCGGCGAGGGGGCCGTACCAAGACTGCTTGCCCTTCGGGATGTCGGGGGCCATGTCGTCGGCCACCGTCACGGCGATGATCGCCTCGGCCCCCGCGGGTGCTGCGTCCTGGATCTCGAAGTCGAACGGCAGATAACCGCCTTCGTGCTCGCCGACGGGTGTCCCGTTCACCTCGACGCTGGCGCGATAGTCCACAGCGTTGAAGCAGAGCCGGATCCTCTTGCCCTCCCACTCCGGGGGGAGTTCGATGCGGCGGCGATAGCGGGCCGTCCCCGTGTAAGTGCGAAGGTCGGAAGCGATCGCTTGCCAGGGACCCGGCACGGTCACGAGGCGCCAAGGCTGGCCCGGGAGTGCGAACTCCCACTCCCCATCGAGACTGATGGAGGGCCGTCCTTTTGCACCGGTGCTTTGCGAGTTCGGCCCCCTCACGATGTCTTGAGTAGCGGGAGCATCCTGCGCAGAGCGCGTCCTTCGGTCACGGTGTCGCGACATGTTGGCGGACCATCCATGCTCCCCCGAGGATCCCGGCGTCATCTCCGAGGGCTGCGGGAACCACCGTGACGTTGGCGAGGTGGGGCGGCATGACCTGCGAGCGAAAAGCTTGCTCGAACGGTTCCCAGACTCGGGGGCCTCCCCGGGATAACCCGCCTGCGATGATGTCGCGCTCGAGGTTCATGATATTGACCGCTGCAGCTACTCCTCGCGCCAGGGCCGCC
>JAXDJR010000049.1:0-20273 GCA_034667545.1 Actinomycetota bacterium | reverse complement strand
AGAAGAAGATGTTCTCCGCATATCCCTGACCGCCAGGTACGCCGAAATCAATGAAGCGGCGCATGTCCGTCCATACCGCGTTGGCTTTACCGTCACTGCCGTAGGCCACGCTGATGTAGTCGCCGTGGAACGTTGCGCACTTGAAGCAGTGCTCCACCCCGGCCCGGAAGTACAGAGAGTTCCGAGGGTGCGAGCCCGCGCTGCTGACTTTCGTGTAATGCCAATCTCCCGGATGGCCCTGAGCCAAGACCGTTGCGTAACGGTTGTCCTCCGTCCTGGTGTGATAGAGCACGCCGACCTTGTCGTTCACGGGGTTGACCGAGACCGACGGGAACCATTGATCCGTACGCCGCGTTGATACCGGCGTCGGATGGCTCCAGTTAGTGCCGTGCTCTGAAGTTGAGATGTACACGTTGGTGTTCGTCACCGGATGGGCGACGTCATGCTTTCCTGCACGGTTGTCCATGAAGACGAGGTAGAGACGGCCGTTATGTGGATTCGCGGCCAAGGCTCCGGCTCCCCACACACGGACCTGGTAGTTCGTCAGGGTTTGACGTCCGTCAACGTTCAACGGGAAGTCGCGCGAGCCGTCTTCCATGTCCGCCACGTGAACCGGGTTGCTCCACGTCTCGCCGCCATCCGTGGAGCGCACTACCATGTACTGGTCCTCTCCAGTCTCTCCGTGCTCCCACGCAGCCTGGTGCTGGCTGTTGAGGAAGGAGACGTAGACGTTCCCGTTCGGAGCGACCGCGGCCATGGACGCCTGATCTTCGTCACACTTGTGTCCGCCGCCGCTGGTCTGGAAGGTGCACGTCGGGCTGCTCCCGGAGATCGCCTGTGGCTGCGACCATGTCTCGCCGCCGTCGTCACTGTGCGCCTCGAAGATCGGGGCCGCCTGTTCCACACCGAACTCGCTGCGGAACCTCGTCCACGTCAGGTAGGTGCGGCCATAGTGCGGCGACTGCGGGTTCGTGTCGGTGACCACCCATTCCTTGTCGTTGAACAACTGCAAAGGAGCGAGGTCGGCGCCCACGCCGTGCTGCACGATCACAGGCCGGCCCCAGGTGATGCCGCCGTCCTTCGATATCGAGACAACGACATTTCCACGGGTGGCCTGTCCATCGGAGGTGAAGGTGTAGTTGAGAGACGAGTGGATGACGTTGCCGGACTTCGGATCGATCGCGGTGACCGGGTCACTGCCGGTGGTGTGCGTGTCCTCGGCCGACATGTCGCCGGTGGTCCACGTCTTGCCGCCGTCGAAGGTCGTATACCACTGGTCACAGCAGGATTCATAGTCGTTCGAGCTCGCCACCATGTGCTGCGGGTTGGTCGGGTCGACGACGATTTGAGGCTCGTTGTTAGGGGTCTCGAATTGCGGATCGTCACAGTCAAGGTTCAGGTTGTTGGGCTGGCCCTTCACCTGGCACTCCACCGACGACGGCAGAAAACCGTCGGCAGCGGTCCCTCGGGGGGCCGCGTTCTTGAGAGCGTCATCCGAGAGGAAGAACCTGGACCGGGAGATGTGATTGCTCGCTGCACCTGCTTGCACTGCCGGCAACAGCGCCGCAAAGAACAGCGCACAGATCAATACCGCATTCGCCTTCTTCAAGCTACCCCTCCTAGTTGATTTTGCTGGTTAATGGACTTGGACGTTACTTGCATTAGAGCGCTTAGCTGGGCCGCGGAGTTGGGAAGGGCCGGAGCGTACATGTGTTCGGGCTTGCTTGTCTAGCTTGCGCGGTGGTCGCGCTCGGAGGGGAGTCCGGGGGATCCCAAACTGCGCGAATCGTTGCAGGAACCAAGCCAATCGTTGCAGGAACAAAGGAAGGTAACGCAGACTTGACCCATGCGCCGTCGCCCCGATGCCCACGAACGGTTGCTGGCGACCGTCATGTTCACCGACATCGTGGGTTCCACCGAGCTCGCCACTCGTCTAGGTGACGCCGCATGGCGCCAGCTTCTGTCACGCCACAACTCTCTTATCCGAAAGCAGCTGAAGCGTTTCGGGGGCCGGGAGGTAGATACCGCCGGCGACGGATTCTTCGCAAGATTTGAACAGCCGGCGAGAGCGATCGCCTGTGCCCGGGCGCTCACCGAAGCATTCGACCGTCAAGGCCTCCAGATCCGCGTCGGGATCCACATGGGCGAAGTCGAGATCGTGGGCAACAACGTGGCTGGGATCGCGGTCCATATCGGCTCGCGCTTGATGTCCCAAGCCGGACCCAACGAGATAGTGGTGTCCAGCACCGTTCGAGACCTCGTTTCGGGGTCTGACCTGCAGTTCGAAGACAAGGGCCTCCGCGAGCTGAAAGGGGTCCCGTCCCAGTGGCACCTCTACGCGCTCGAGCCCCCCGCACGGGAACCCGCGACAGAAGAGAAGTCAGGGCTTCCGCACCTCGAGAGCGAACCCGAGGCGCGCCCTCTCGTAACGCCGGTTCGCGTCGTCCTGACAGTGCTCGTCCTCGTTGCCATCGCCTCCGCGGCCGTCTTGCTATTCAAAGGCGGAGGATTACCGCCACCGCGAGTGAACACCGTGGCCAAGATCGACCCGGGCAACGGAGCCTTGCTGGGGGCTCTTTCCGTTGGAACCACTCCCACTGCCGTAGCGAGCGGCGAAGGAGGAGTGTGGGTGGCCAACTTCGACGATCAAACCCTGCAACTGATCGATCCTGCGTCGGACACGGTGGGGACCGCCCGGGCGATCACCGGGCCCCCGAAGGCGATCACAACTGGAGGCGGGTACGTCTGGGTCACGAGCTCGTTCACAGGCACACTCTTCCGGTTCGATCCCAAGGCAGCTCACAGTGTCGTGCCGATCTCAGTTGGTACGGGCGCTTCCGGAGTGGCATTCGGGGACGGGTCGGTGTGGGTCACGAACGATCAGAGCGACACGCTGATTCAGGTCGAGCCGCGCTCGCACCAGGTGCAGCAAAGGATCCACCTGCCGAAAGGGAGCTCACCGGAGGCTGTTGCCGTGGGTGCGGGATCCGTCTGGGTAGCAGAATCGCTGACCGGAAAGGTGGCCAAGATCGATCCGGCATCCGGAAAGGTGACCGCCGAGATCCCGTTGCTGCAAGGGAAACCGACGGCTGTGGCTTTCGGGGCCGGCTTCGTGTGGGTCGCGGCCCAGGATGACGACTCGCTGACCCAGATCGACCCAGCTTCCGGTCAAGTGAAGAACACGGTGAGCAACGTGGGTGACGGACCTTCGGGGGTCGCAGTCGGAGACGGCGTCGTATTTGTGACCAACGCCAACGACGGCACGGTCTCGCGCGTCAGCGTGCAGGATGCCAAGGTGCTCGGCAGGACACAGCTTGCGAGAGGGCTAAGTCCCGACGGCGTGACCGTGGACGACAACGCCGTCTGGGTGGCAATTCACGCACCCTGAGCCTCAAGGTAAGTCCGCCACCTTCACCCAGGGATGGGCTTCGTAGGGGGCGCGCACGTCCTTGCAGAAGCGCCCGCTCGGGTCGAGGTGATTGAGATTGCCGCAACCGTGAAGCTTGAGGTGCAGCGCATGGCCGTCGAAGTGCCACGTCGCCTCGGGAACGGTGAAGGCGTTGAAGCTTGGCTGCTGGATCTGGAACGTTACGTGATGAGCATCACCTTTGTAGATGCCCACTGCGATGGGGTTGAAGATGCCGTGGTTAGCTCGTTGTATGGACTCGAAGTGTCCATCGCGCATGTAAGTCGTCACGGTGCCCGTGTTCTCCGCGATACCGGAAGGGTCAGTCTTCGGATCGGCATGTAAGAGGTCCGAGCGCGTGACCGTGTAGCGATAAACACCGTTGGGGATGGGTGGCACCGGGAACTTGTGCTCCGGCAGCGGGGCGGGCACCGAGTGTGGCCTCAGCACGACCCTGTCCAACGAGGGCAAGGGACTGCTGGGAGCAGGATCGAAGTCGAAGCCCGAGACCCGGGTTGATGTCAGCCTTGCGCTCTCCAGGCTGATCAAAGGCACCCACGGGACGACCTGAGTCGTCAGGTACTGGTCGAGCTCGGCGTAACAGCGGATCTGCGCTGCGAATGTGAGGGGCAGACATTGTCGTATCCGGTCATCCACACTCGGCGCGTGAGTGACTCGGTAGCCCCAACCTCTGAGTTGCGAGGGGGTGGCGCCGAGCCGCGTCTGGTTGAAGCCGCCGGTTACTTGCAGGGATGTCCCGCCGAACAATGGAGCGAAGTAGGTCGTGGGGCTGGGCGTGTCCTTCAGCCATGCGTCCATCCGGATCTGGACGTGCACGCTGGGATCGCCGTACGAGGAACCAAATTTTTGGGCATTGGGCGTGTAGACGCGCACACCCATTCCGATACGTTTGAGATCGCGCGCCACCTTGCGAGCTGTTGGTACGGCCCCGGGACGGCTCGTGTCCGCCCACAGCAAGATATTGCGGCACTGAGGAGCGTCGCAGCGACCGTCGTGGTTCGTGTCGTAGCGCGATTGCGCCATCTCTCGCTTCGCGGCCTTCAGATCGCCGCTGGAGGCATGGAATGGGTCGAAGTTCAGCAGCAGGTTGCTCTCTTCATCGTCTAGACCGACATGCGTCTGAGCTACAGCAGGCAGCTGTGCTTTGTTCCAATACGGGAGCAGAGGCGCCCGAGCGATGGCGAAGTTCATCGCTCGGCGAACATGAACGTCATCGAGAGGGGGCATCGCAAGGTTCAAGCTCAAAAACTGCACTTCATCGCGTGGGCTCGTAGGTGCGGAGTCACGCAATTGCTGTGGGGGTGAATCCCAGTTGAGTGCGAAGTCGATTACTCCTTTTCGAATGAGCTGCCGCGCGGCGTGGGGATCGCTCACGGATACGAGCTGGATCCGTCCCGGTAGAGCCGCACGCAGAGGGTCGGATGCAGGTTGCCACGATGGGTTGCGCACCAACGTCAGGGAATCGGGAGCGTCACCGAGAGCTTGCAACTGCTGCTGGGGCGGCTTGGAGAAATCGAGCTGAGGAGCGCCCTCGATCATGTAGGGACCTGTCGACACGAGATAACTGGAGTAGACACGTTCGTGTCCCTGTGCAGCTCCGAAGCGCCACTCCGGGTGGGAGGGAACCGGTGGGATAGGGGCAGTGTCGGGAAGCGACAGCAGATAGCCGAGGTTCCCCGATGCCCGCACGAGGTGGATCACGAGCGTGTGATCATCGGGCGCTTGCAGACCCGAGATGTGCTGGGCGTGTCCCCGGCCGTAAGCCTTGCCTCCGACGATCGCGCCGGCCAGGTTGAGGTAAGAGCCGAGGTAGCCATCGAAGTAAGGACCAAAGGGCGCAGGAAGCCAGGCCGGCCGGGGGCTCAAGGCCCTTTCTATGGACCGAACGAAGTCCTGCGCAGTGACTGTTACGGATTGAAGCGGGGGGCCGTAATGGATCCCAGATCGCAGATGGAACGTCCAGGTCAAACCGTCGCTCGATACCTGGGGTAGCGAAGCAGCTAGATCTGGACGTAGTAAGCCGCCGCCGTCGGCCGTCGAGCGGCCGTTGTAGGAAAGAAGGGTTCGCAACAAGCAGCACCGCTCGAGCTCGAAGGCCATCGGCTGATAGCTCAGTTGTGGGTCGTCGACCTGGGCTCCACAGAAGACGAACACGCACTGGCCGTCGAGGCTGCTCACAACTGCCACCCGCAGAGTCCCGCCTGTCTCCGGGAGCTTTGACCCACCGGGGGGTGAGGACGAAGTGCACGACACCGTCATCACAAAAAGCGCCAGAATCACGGCGCGGGCGACGCTGCGGGCCGGTCCGTTCACATGTCTGCTCTTCTGGGACTCATAGCGCCCATTCAGCGTAGCGGCGTCACATAGGACACACGGATTTGGAATCCGGATGGCCCCAGTTCACGTTTCCTTTCGCGGGAACGTCGTATCTGATCGTGACATGCCTGAAAACGAACTTGCCTATCGATGGGCACGCCAAGCGGCGAGTCAAGAGCAAGATGCCTCGGCGGCGGTGGAACGTTCCTCGGGCGCAATCGGGGGTGCAGTCATTGGCATGGAAGACACCGCTGGCGACTGCCCAGTGTGAAGACCAGTGACGCCAGTGAAGCCTCTTGACGTAAAAGCCGCCGTCAGCACAGGCAAACAGGATCGAGTGCGGTTTGTAGGCAACATGGAAGCACTTCGCCGCATAGGTGCGAGACGCACTCGCGGAAGTGGGGGCCGCGGTTCCCACCGATAAGAGAAGGACAACCATCGAGCCAAGCACTGTCTTTCGTATCAAGGCACTCACCACAATCCCCTTTCGGTGACGGACTTGCGGTAAGGCTACGGCAAGTCGGACACCTTGACCCAGGGATGCGCTTCGTAGACCGCATGGATGTCTTTGCAGATGCGTCCCGGGGCTCGTGGATAGCGCCGGCCGAGGTTGCCACAGCCCGACAGCTTGAAATGCAACGCGTGTCCGTCGAACCGCCACGTGGTCTTTGGTGTCGTTAACGCACTGAGACTTGGTTGCAGCGTCTTGAACGTGACGTTGTGGGCACTGCCGGTGTAGATCCCAGTGGTGATCGGGGTGGCTATGGCGTGGTTGGCGCGAA
This sequence comes from Actinomycetota bacterium, assembly GCA_034667545.1. Taxonomy (GTDB): domain Bacteria; phylum Actinomycetota; class CADDZG01; order CADDZG01; family WHSQ01; genus DATAPE01. The sequence goes on along the minus strand of JAXDJR010000049.1, from coordinate 13,748 downwards.
GGACCGACTCGAAGCGTCCGTCGCGCAGATAGACGGTCCTCGTACCGGTGTTCTCCTGCGCGTCGAATATCTGCGGGATCGCGTGAACGTCGTCGCGCTGCAGCGTGTATCGATACACCCCGTCCGGGATCGAGGAGACTGGGTGCGGAGCGCCGGGGAGCGGCGCAAACTTCGCATCGGGTCGTAGGGCCACTCGATCCAACGCCGGGACTGGGTTGATAGGAGCGGGCTCGAGATTGAGCCCCACTACACCGCTCGAAGTCAACCTGCCCGTGACCCTGCTGATCAGCGGCACCCACGGAACGACTTTGGTGGTTAGGTACTGGTCGAATCCAGCAAAGCACTGGACCTGCTGGGCGAACGTTTCAGGCAAACACTGCCTGATCCGGTCGTCCACACTTGGGACGTGCCTGACGTCATAGCCCCAACTCTTGAGCTCTGCAGGTGTTGCGCCCACGAGTGCGTCGTTGTTCAGGTTCGGCTTCGAGGGCTGCATCGAAGACCCACCGAACAACGGAGTAAAAAAGGTAGTGGGGCTCGGCGTGTCCTTGAGCCAGCCGTCCAGGCGCATCTGAACATGGGCACGGGGGCCATACGTCGAGTCAAACCGTGCTTCGCCGGCAGCGTTGACGCTCACTTTTAGTCCGATCCGGGCAAGGTCACGCGCTACCCGATGGGCAGTCGCGGCCTGCTCGGGCATGAAGCCTCGGGCCATCAAACCTATCCCCCGGCACACCGAGGCATCGCAACGTCCATCGTGATTCGAGTCGTACCGAGACTTCGCCATCTCCCGCTTCGCGGCCTTCAGGTCGCCGGCAGCAGCATGGAAAGGGTCGAAGTTCAGAAGCAGGTTGTTCTCCTGGTCGTCCAGGCCGATGTGCGTTGCGGGGATCCCCGTTCGATGGGCCTTGCTCCAGAGGTGGAGAAGTGGCTGGCGTGGAATGGCGAAGTTGATGGCTCTTCGAACGTGCACGTCGTCAAGAGGAGGCATCGCCAAGTTGAGGCTCATAAAGATGGCCAAATCGAGCGGTCGCGGCGGGGAGCTGGAGCCTGAGAGGAGCTTCGGCGGAGCTACCCAGTTGAAAGCGAAGTCGATAGCGCCGGAGCCCGTAAGTCGCTGGGCGGCGGTCTCATCCTTAACGGGGATCAGCTCGATCCGATCTGGCAATGCGGCCCGCAACGGATCGCTAGAAGGTTTCCATTCAGGATTACGAACCAGCGTCAACGAATCGGGAGCGTCCCCGACGGCCGGCATCTGCTGCTGAGGTGATTTGGAGAAGTCGAGCTGAGGAGCGCCTTGGATCATGTAGGGCCCGGTCGACACAACGTAGCTGGAGTAGACGCGGTCATGTCCTTGGGCAGCTCCGAAGCGCCACTCGGGATGCGAGGGGACGGGGGGGATGGGTGCGGTATCCGGCAGTGCCAGCAGGTAACCGAGGTTCCCCGAGATGTGCGCGAGGTGGATCACAAGAGTGTGGTCATCGGGAGTTTGCAGCCCCGAGATGTGCTGTTCTTTCCCCGATCCGTACGCCGTGGCCCCTTTGATGGCGGCTGCGAGATTGAGGTAAGTCCCAAGATAATCATCAAGGTAAGAGCCGCCGAAGCCCTGATCCGGCATCCATGCGGGTGCAGGGCTAAGGATCCGCTCTAGGGAGCGGACGAAGTCCTGCGCGGTAACAGTCTCGGATTGCAGCGGAGGCCCGTAGTGGATCCCCTGACGAAGATGGAAGGTCCACGTAAGGCCGTCGTGGGAGACCTCGGGTAAAGAGGTAGCTAGGTCGGGCCGGAGGGTCGCGCCGCCGTCGCTGATGTCGCGTCCGTTGTAGGAGAGAAGGCTCCGCAGCAGACAGCAGCGGTCGAGCTCGAAGCGCAAGCTTTGGTAGCCGCCATCGGCTTGTGGGTCACTGGCAACGCCGCAAAAGACAAAATCGCACGAAGAAAGGAAATTCAATGTCTGTGGGTCGGTCAAAACCCCCACCCGCAGAGTGCCGCCGCTATCTTTCCCTTTCGGGTCGGAGCCTCCAGTCGGTGACGAAGACGTGCACGATGCAGTCACCAGACATAGGACGAGGATGAGCGGCCCCACGCGAGCCCCTCCACGGCCAGCAAGCGTGGAGATAGGGGGCAACGTGATTGCTCTACTCGGTCTGCGTCGTACTGACAAACGGTGGTCCCCCCCTTGTTGGCGCTCGAAGACCAACCCAGAGCCGCGCTAAGGGTCGAGAGTCCCGCAGAGCCGGCTTAGCTACGCAGTCCAGCTTAGGGGAAAACCGCCTTCTTCTTCACTTTTAGGCATGTGTCCGAATCAGGGCATCGCCGTCAGCCGGATCCTCGGCCTGCCGCTGGGTCAGCAGCAACCCTGGCGCTCGGCTTCCTCCTTGTGAACCGGCGCTGAGACGTTCACGGTTTTTCTCTCTCGCCGGCGCATCAGCAATTACTATCTCGCCGATGCCTGGTTAACAGCGCCGTCAGATACAAAGAGCCCTCCTGGAAGTGAGTTCTCGAGCGTGGCCGATCCTCATGTGGCGTCATTGCACAGGTACCCGGTCAAGTCGATGGTGGGTGAAGAGTTAACGCGCCTCGACATCGATCAACGCAGTTCCGTCGGCGACCGCCTGTGGTCGGTTCGCACGAGCGACGGCAAGATCGGGAGTGGCAAGAACAGCCGGCGGTTCGCGGCGGTTCCCAAACTCCTCGAGCTACGCGCGGAGGCGCGGGATGGGACCGTGGTGATCACTTTCCCCGATGGCAGCTCATGCACTACCGGATCCGCCGATGCAACTGCGCGCCTGAGTGAATACCTAGGGCAGTCCGTGAGCTTGGCGATGGTAAGGGAAGTCAGCCACTTCGACGACGGACCCCTCAGCCTCATCGGTACTGCGTCCGTTCTGGCATTGGCCCACGGGCGGAAGGAGCCGCTGGACTGCGCGCGCTTCCGGGCCAACGTCGTCCTCGAAACCAGCGAACCCTTCGTGGAGGACAGCTGGGTTGGTCACCGATTGGAGATCGGAACAGCCGCGTTATCGGTCACGATGACGTCTCCGAGGTGCGTAATGATCGACATGAAGACCGCGGATCTGCCAGCACAGCCTGGCAACCTCAAGACACTCGGCCGTGTTAACGGTGCCAACCTGGGAGTGATCGCGCAAGTGGTGGCACCCGGCACGATCAACGTGGGCGACGTCGTGAGGATTCACTGAAGATGCCCTAGACATGCCTCGGCCTGCGGCTACGGAGGATTCCGTCTATCGAGTTCCGTTGGGGCTGGGAGGAAGGAAATGCACGCGGCATCCGTAATATGTTGCGTTCATTCCGCTTCTTTGATCAGGGAGGCGAACATGAGCGACCTCGACGATTTTCTTGGCGAGATTCTGCCCCGTCAACTTGAAGCCGAGAGAGCGCTTCACGACGGCGACGCAGAACCACGAATGAAGATGTGGTCGAGGAAGAATCCGGTGACTTTGCTCGGAGCGTTGGGCATCGCCCAAAGTGGATGGGAGACGCTGAGTCAGACCTTCCGACGGCTTGCCGAGGAATTCTCGAACTGCACTGCATACGACTTCGAGCTGTTGGCCGCAGGCGTCAGCGGCGATCTCGCCTATACGACCGGCTTCGAGCGTTCCACAAGATCATGGGGCGACCGCCCGCCGGAAAGCACAACCCTTCGCGTCACACACGTCTACCGGCGCGAGGAGGGCGAATGGAAGATCGTCCATCGCCACGGCGACGCCCTGGCGATCAATGACACGATCCCCGAAGGGGCGAGGCCGTAACGATTTGCACTAGGCGTTCATCGGTGGCTTGCTCGGGCAACCACTCGCCTTACGGATCAGTTCCTCTGCCGAGTCGCGTCGTCTCTAGAGCGTCGAGGTCCCGCTCGGCGAAGAGCCGATGATGCCACTCCTCGTTGAGAATAGTGAGCAGGCACTCGCGCACCGGGAAACTCTTTGGTGGTGGCCAGCCCGCCCCCTCGACCGGCTCCGTGTGGGCGGCAAGGGACGCATCGGTCAGACCGTCGATCACTGTGCGCACGGTCGTCATCCGATCGCGGCGCAGCGCCAGCACTTCGTCAAGTGTGGGACGCGCCTCACGGTCCCGTGGGGTGCCAGGAGTGTCCGGCATCTCGTCCCACGGCAAGTCGAGCGGGTCCCACGGAGAGGGATCGCCGAGGATGGCCCGCCGGACCCAGGCGTCGGTGGCGTACACCAGATGACGCAATGTCTCGATGAAAGACCACTCACCGTTTACCGACTCGTGCAGGAGCTCAGCGGGAAAGCTGCGAGCCCGCGCGACCGTACCGTCCCAGAGCCGCTCGACGATGTCCCACGCTTCCCGAAAACCGGCGGGGTCGGTGGGACGCATCTTGGCCCGGTCGGGGCTGCGCCGGTCAAGCTCCGCTTCGACCAGAGGTGCTACATCGACCCCGTTGACCACGACATTCTGGATCTCGCCGTCGATCCGGGCGTTGACCAGCTCAACACCGCTCATGGTGACTCCAGTCATGTCGACACCGCGAAGCTGCGTCCGGGAAAGGTCAACCGCGCGAAAGTCCGCGGCGGTCAGGTCGACACGCTGGAAGTGCGCGCCGGTTAGGTCGACACGCTCGAAGCGCGCGCCGGTCAGGTCATCTCCCATGAATTCAGCCATGGCCGGACTCTAGTCGCGCCCGTCGACGGGCAGATCCTTAGCGCTTACAGGCCGGTTGCCCGGAAGTTAACCTCCCGGCGGGCGGTAACCGACGCTCTTCTTGGTGGCCGCGTCCACTTCCTCAGGGGTCAATAGAACGGTCGTCTTTATGTGAGTAGTCGAGGTCGCGTTGATCGCCAAGGCCAGTGCCGCGGCAGAGGTGTTGTCCGGCAGATCGACTATCACGTATACGTCGGCTTTGCCAAATGCGAAATAGAACGACTCCACGCTGCCGCCCATGGTCTCAACGAGCTTTCCGATTGTGTCCGCACGACTCGTACCGCCCTCTTTCAGGACTCCTGTAGCGCCCTCCGGCCCATAGGACGCCGCAATCATGTACTTGGGCATCGATTGCCTCCTCCGTCTCGGTTGCTCGACAGTCTAGAGAACGCCGGACCCCCAAGCCAACACCGGGTCACCAGAAGGTCGCGCGTTCAAGTTGCACCTTCAACCAGATATTTCCTGGCGCCTGTGCAGCGCTCGCCACATGCATCAGCCAGTGAATGAGCTGGTCCTCACAAAGATGAGCGAAGCGATCGAGTTTGTTTTAGGTTGACTCCTGCCTTAAAGGGGGGGGACCTGTGGCTGGACGGAACGGAGCTGTTCCCAGAGTCGAGCGCATCTGCTTGATCTTTCTCCTACTAACGCTGGTAGCCCTATCGAGCTGCCATGGAAAGTCTGCTGCTGATACAACTCCGAACAAGTCACATAAGAAGCGGCGAACGCTTGCAACCAAGACACCGGACAACGGACAAACACCCTCCCCCAGTCCCTCCGATCAGGAGCAGGCTCGCAACCTCGCGATCAGTCCAGAAGATCGCGCCTCGCTCCGGATAACGTTCCTAGCTGGTCTCACTCGCTACCCGAATATCAGGGGCCCCCTGCCGGGCACCGTGTACTACGCGCGCTTTCGAGGATACGACTGGGCGGTGGGGACCTTCTCATCTCCAGCTGTCGGGACGACGGATCAACCGGAACGGTTCAAGCGGCCTGTGGGAGGCGCGTGGGTCGACCTCGGCGACACGGGCGAACCCCTCGCGCAGGCGCCGATCCCCTGCCCCGTTCTCCTGGTATGGGGAGTGGTCGATAACTGTAGCCCTACTCTGCCGAAGGCTCAGAACCTTGCCATCAGCGCGGTCGACCGAGCTGCGCTTCGGACCACATTCCTGGCATCGGGTGCGCCCAACGCAGAACACATCAAAGGTCCCTTGCCTGGCAGCGTGTTCTACGCGAGCTATCACGGCTATGACTGGGCTCTGGCGACGTTTTCGAGACCACAGGTTGGAACGACGGACCAGCCGGAGGCGTTCCGACGGCCGGTCGGAGGCGAGTGGACCGATTTGGGAGATGGCGCGCTCGATCAGCCCTCAAAGATTCCCTGCCCGGTGCTGATGGTATGGGGCAAATCCGAAAGTTGTTGACGCGTCGCTGCACCTCCGACATGGGGGAAACCTCGTTGCAGGGGCGGGATTTGAACCCGCGACCTCCGGGTTATGAGCCCGGCGAGCTACCAGACTGCTCCACCCTGCGCCGGAGAGACTATCAGGGCAAGGGCAGCGCTTTTGATCAGCTTTTTGAAGGCGACGGGTGCGGCTTCGGCGATGCTTTGGTGCTGCCTGAAGCTTGGGACAGGGCGCGTTGTAGGACGCGGCCCAGCTCTTTCGTCAGCTGGCCGTAGGTTGCGAAGTCACCCTTCTGCAGGGCGGCTTGAGCCCGTCGGTAGAGCGAATCGGCCCTCTTGATCAGATTCTGGCTGGCGCCCTGACCGCCCCCTCCTCCGCCGCCACCCGGTTTCCCAGGCGGCTGCGGCGCGCCTGCTTGTTTGCCGAAGAGCGCCGTGAGGGCTTGAGGCAGCGTTCCGCGCATCACCGTGTCGCCGTTGTAAGCGACGATAACGCGTTTCAACTCCGGGTTACCGACGTTGGAAGCGCTGACGAAAAGCGGTTGGACATACAAGATCGAATCATTGACCGGGAGCACCACTTGCGAGCCGAAGATAACTGTCGAACCACCAGTGCTCAACAGGGATAGCGCACGCGAGATGCTGACATCCTGGTTGATCAAGTTGTTTATCTGGAACGGCGACAGGATGGGTCGTTGCCGGGGGAATTGGAGAGTCTGCAGCTCTCCATATTGGGCGGGCCCCGAATTCGCGGTGAAAAAGGAAATCATGTTGTCTCGGCCCCGCGGCGTAAAGGGGCGCGTCAACAGGAACTGATCCTGGGACTCACCGGGCAATCGGATCAAGAGGTAGGTGGGCGGCAGGTTCGAAGGCTCCTGTAAGGGATCGAGCGCCAGTTGGCTCTTGGCCAGCGGATTGCGCGGTATGGCCCACGCGTCCTCCTTCTGGTAGAAGACCGCCGGCTGGGTCATGTGATAGATCCGATAGACCTCGGATTGCACCTTGAACAAGTCCTCGGGATACCTGAAATGAGCCCTCAGGTCGGCGGGGGCCTCGCCCGCGGTGAACAGCGAGGGGAACGCCTTCTCCCATGCCTGGATCAGCGGATCTGTCTTGTCCACGACATAGAACTTCATCGCACCGCTGTAAGCGTCGACCACTACTTTGACCGAGTTGCGTATGTAGTTGATGCGCCCGTGCAGAGCTCCTGCTTGGCCCTGGTCCACGACGCCGGTCATGTCCTCGCGCTGCGAGTAGGGGTAATAGGGCGTTGTCGTGTACGCGTCGAGTATCCACACGAGGTGGCCCCCTACCGAAGCGATATACGGATCGTTGTCGAGAGATAGGAAGGGAGCAGCCCTCTCCACGCGGTCCCTGACATTCCGGTAGATCATGATCCTGGAATTCGAATCCAACAGGTTCGAGAGCACCAGGTTCGGATCTCCCTCGCGGATCGCGAATGCGGCCCGCCGGAAGAAACTCCCCGTAGGGATGCCACCGGTCCCCGCATAGCTGAAGCGAGCAACACCGTTCTGTGTTGGGTAGTCGATCTCTTTCTGTTTGGAGTTGACGATCGCGTACTCCGTAGGAGTGAACGACTCTCCGTAGTAGACGCGTCGCTGCGCCGGGTTCAAAGCCTGGGCCCCCGGAGCCACCGTGCCGGGCACGTCACTTACCAGGAACTGGGGCTGACCCTGGGCCGTCGCACCATTGGCAAGCGTCGCCACGAGGCCGTAGCCATGGGTAAAGACGAGGTGCAGGTTCGCCCACGTTTTCGACTTTCCCTCGAGATCTTGCGGTGACAGCTCGCGGGCCGAGAGCAACACCTGGCGCATCTGCCCGTTGATCAGATATCTATCAACGTCGACATCGTTGAACGAGTAGTAGGTCCGCAGCGCTTGCAGCTGTGCGAGAGCCCTTTGCAGGACGCCTGGATCCCAGACGCGTACGTTGCCAAGCAGCGTTTGATTCTTGGGGGCTTGGAGGTCCGCCCCGGTCAGGTTGTTGCTCGCCGGAAATTGCGACGTCTTCACGGCATCCACCCCGAACGCTTTGCGCGTCGCAACGATGTTGCGGGCTATATAAGGCGTCTCTCGTTGCAACTCCTGCGGCTTCACGGAGAAGTTCTGAACCACAAGCGGCCACAGACCACCCACCACGAACGCGAACAGGATCCATATACCTACGGCCGCAAGAGGCAACGCGACCGTCCGGAACCGGATGTTCACTAGGAACAAGATCGCCGACACGATGGAGATGATCGCCAGCAGCTTTAGGGCCGGTAACTGAGCATGCACGTCCGTGTAGCTAGCTCCCGTAACGACGCCTCGGGGTGAGAAGTCGAGCGAATACGTACCGAGCCAGTACTGCACGGCCTTGACCAGCGCAAGCAGACCCAACAGCACGGAGATGTGCGCCAGCGCCGCAGGCATCACGCCTGCGAGCCGCGCCTGGGGCCGGATCGCGCCATGGAAGTAGTGCGCCGCCATAGCTGCAAGCAGGGACACGATCACCGCCAGCCATACCCATCCCGCGACTGCACGGAAGAAAGGCAGCTCGAAGACGAAGAAACCTATGTCCTTGTGAAACTGTGGGTCCACCTGTCCAAAAGAAACACGGTTGGCCCACAGCAGATAGGTCTGCCACGCGCTCGCCGCGCTCAATCCAGACAAGAACCCGATCGCTATCGAAGCCGCAAGCCGGATCAGTCCGATGCGCGGCAACATGGCATCCCGGTATTGATCCATGGGATCCACCCGTCCTGCTACCTCGAATCGTGAGAAGGGATAGGCAGGCGCGAAGCGCGCGGCGAGGTACAGATTGACCCACACCACGATCCCGACGAGCGCTCCAACGACGACGCCGACGATGAACTGGGTGCTGAGGCTCTTGAATAAGACGCTGGTAAGGGAGACCTCGCGGAACCACAGAACATCGGTGTAGAAGCGAGCCAGGAAAGTGGCCAGGAAAAGAAGGACGAGAATGGCAACGAGGTACAGACCGCGGCGGGCGCGGCGTCGAGGCCTGATCACCATAGTCGGCAGATTAAGGCAGTGGGGTTGCTATGGCGGGATTCCTTCATCGCCGGGATTTCAGAGTGTCCCTGATGCGGGCGAGCAACTCGTCGGGGCTGAAGGGCTTGCCGAGAAACTCGGCCCCCGGCCACTCGTTCGCCGTTCCCCACGACCGTCCGCTGAGGACCAACACGGGGATCTCGCGCGTCAGTTCCTGACGCCGCAGAGACGCAACTACCTCTTTGCCGCCGACCTTGGGCATACCCTGATCGAGCAGGATCATGTCGGGCAACTCGCTGGTGGCGAGGCGGAGCGCCTCCTCGCCGTCTGACGCGACCATGGTGCGGAAACCTTCGCCTTCGAGCACCATCTCGATCGTCATCCGGACACTGGGATCGTCTTCCGCGATCAACACGAGGGGGTCTTCCACATCCCGAAGCGTAGCTTTCTGCACATGGGACTTCCCTGAGAACGAACGGCCTTCAGCGATTGAGGTTCTCGAGATAGTTGACAGCTCCATCGAAGGAAGAGATGGGCACCACCTTGATATCGTGAGCCACAGCTAGAGCATCCTTGGCTTCGGAATCGGGCGCCAGGAAGATCTGGGCCCCCTGTGATTGCGCCGCTGAGACCTTCTGCTGGATGCCGCCGATCGGGCCGACCGCCCCGTCGCATTGGATCGTCCCGGTTCCCGCGATCTTTCGCCCTCCGGTGAGATCGCCCGGTGTCAGCTTGTCGTACAGGGATAGGGCGAGCAACAGTCCCGCCGAGGGACCGACGATGCGTCCCGTCGCGAAGCTAACGTGAACCTGGGGATGGAATCGGTAATGCACGTCCTGCCAGACCACGCCCAGGTAGGGAGCCCTCGGATCCTGCGGGTTGCTGGCGACCTTGATCGAAACCTGCTTGCGCGATCCATCGCGCTCGACGGTCAGAGCGATCACGTCCCCGACACTGCGAGCTTGCACGAGCCTTCCGGCGGCACACGTCGTGTCCACCTTGTGACCGTCGACCGCCACGACGACGTCGCCTTTACGCAACACATCCTGTGACGGGGATCCAGGAGCCGTTGCTTCGATCTGGGCACCGTCGCCCGTCGGATGACCGAGATTCAGCCTCGGCAGCACCGCAGCCTCGGCTTGCTTCTGTGAGGAGTCCATCATCTGCCGATTCTCGTGCAGCAGCTGAGGGATCGATTGGCCACCGGTCACCTGTTGGCGCAGAACGATCGTTTGATCCGATCGGAACAGCGATTCCACGACATTAGCCAGGGTGACGCTGACGTCGATATAGACAGTCGTCAGGTAGAGGTGGCCTTGAGATGAATACGTTGGGGCGCCCGTGACGTGGATGAGGCTCTCGACATCCCGCACCGGACCCGGCAGATACTCGAAGAAGATCGGGATGTTGACGACGAAGGATGCATAGATGAGCGCGACGACCATCACTGCTATCGCCGCGCGGCGCCACCATTGGCTGTGGTCCTCCAACTCCTTGCCTTGGGTTGTGTCCTGCTCGTCCGCCTGCATCCGTCAACTTTAGGGGCGAGGGCGCAGTAGAGGCGCCGCTGACAATGCCTGCTCGAAGGCTCCTCAGACGAGGATGGAGCGAAGGCTGTCGAACGCCTCGAGACACTTGCCCGCCCCCAGCACGACTGCCTCGAGCGGTTGCTCGGTCACGTGCACCGGGACTTCTGCTTCTTGAGAGAGCAGCATGTCCAGCCCGGAGAGCATGCCGCCGCCTCCGGTGAGCGTTATGCCGTTCGTCAACACATCTTGAACGAGGTCGGGCGGCGATGCTCCGATGCACTCGAGTACGGAGGTCACCACTGAGCGGATCGGTTCGTGGATCGCCTCCCTGATCTCTTCAGTCGTTATCAAGATGTTCTTGGGAAGGCCCGTAGCAAGATCTCGTCCCCGTAACTCAGCCTTGTCCTCGTGGGCCATCGGGAAGGCGGAGCCCACCGCGATCTTGATCCTCTCTGCGGTTCGTTCGCCGATGGCGATCGTGTACTCACGCCTCACATGGTTCTGGATCGCAGCGTCGAGGTCGAAGCCCCCGATCCGAACACCTGTATTAGTGACGATGCCGCCGAGGGAGATCAGCGCGACCTCACTGGTGCCGCCCCCGATGTCGACCACCAGGTTGCCCATCGGTTCGTGGATCGGAAGACCTGCACCGATGGCAGCGGCCATCGGCTCCTCTATGAGGTAACAGGACCGCGCGCCGGCCGCCAAAGTTGCCTCCTCAACCGCGCGGCGCTCGACACCCGTAAGAGCGCTCGGCACGCACACTAAGACCCTGGCGCGCGACAAGCGCGTCACGCCGGCCCTCTGAAGGATCAGCCTGATCAGTTTCTCGGTGACATCGAAGTCTGAGATCGCTCCGGATCTGAGGGGCCGGACCGCCACGATGTAGCCGGGCGTCCGGCCGATCATCTGCCACGCCTCTTCTCCCATGGCTAGCACCGCGCCTGTTTCCTTGTTCAGAGCGATCACGGTCGGCTCCGCGAACAGGATGCCCCGCTGTTTCTGATAGACGAGCGTATTGGCGGTGCCTAGATCGATCGCTACGTCGCGTGCCATCGGCGTTCGGCGGCTTACCTGGAACGCAGGTCGCTACGCACGGCTCCTCGGCGCCTGGCCTCGAGCCGGCGCTTGGCGGCCGCACGCCGCTCGGGGTCTAGCGGTTCGAGGTAGGGATCAGAAGCAGGCCCACCCTGAGAACCCGCGGACAGAGCCGAAGAGCTGCCATCCGTCAGACTCGGGCTGGCCCAGTCCCCCCGCATATCGAGCTGCTGCGAGGAGCGGCCGGAAGTGGTGAGGCCATCAGTCGGGGCCGAACCTGGCTGCTCGGGGGAACGGCTCGCTGTGGAGCGATCGTGGGCCGGCTCCGAACCTAGGGCCTGCTGTCCAGCCAGACGCTCCAGGCTGGAACGGAACCCGTCCACGCTGCTCAGGCTGGTGGCGTGGCGGCGCTGGATCCACCACAGCCGGCCGAGGCCCGCCGCCGCAACAACAACGATGATTACCAGGTAGACCACGCGTTCACTCCCGCCTCTCCATCGTGATTTTCGTTGGCCGGTAAGGCTCCTCATCTGTCCGGAGGACGCCGGGAAACGGCTGCGCCTTTCAGCCACCTGCCCGGGCACCCTAACAGGAGCCTGCTCCGCTGCCGCGACCCACCTCTGTGCTTGAACCGGCAGAAGGCCCACACCGGCGTCGTGTAACGGTCACGCACGCCCCGGCGCGACCATGCAGGGATGAGCCAAGAGCCATTCGGAGACATCCCTCTGTTCCGCGAGATCCAGCGACTGCTCTCCGCGGGCGATGGCCCCATCAACCTCGAGATCGCACGGCAGGTTGCGATCGCCGTGGCGAGCCAGGGGGCGCCGGACCTTCCGCCGTCCGACGCAGCAGCCAAGGTTTTTGCCGGATCGGTAAGTGCGGCCGAGGTCCTGATCGCCGGCTACACCCGTCTCCCTCTCGTCGAGCCCACCCGGACCGCAGTTCTGACCCGCAGCGAATGGATCTCGGCCACCCTGCAGTCATGGCGGTGGCTCCTGGAGCACCTCGCGGGCCATCTGAGCGGACAGTTCGCACGTCTCCAGGAGCAGGGCGGCGCCGACGATCCTGCCGGATTGACAGCCGCGCTCGGCCAGGTCACTCCGCTGCTGCTTGGGATCCAGGCAGGCACCGTGGTCGGTCACCTCGCGCTCGAAGTGCTGGGACACCACGACTTCCCGGTTCCCGCCGATCCAACGCGCCTCACATTCGTCGATCACAACGTCGAGGCGGTGGCCCGGGACTACTCACTGCCCCTCGATGATCTGAGGAAATGGCTGGGAGTGCGCGACGCGGCCCGCCAGTTGACAGTCGCCAGCGTGTCGTGGCTCACGCCCTATTTCCACAGCTTGCTTTCCGACCTGGTCGATGCGACCGATATCGACGTCGGAGACATCGAGCGGCGGTTGATGGATCTGCAGACCAAGGGCTTCGAGGGCCTGCAGTCCGGGGTTGGGATCGATGACGTCCTGCCCGTTGTCCCCAGCGAGCGCCACTCTCGCTCTCTGCAACGGCTACGCGCCTTCATCGCTCTCCTGCACGGATACGCACAACACGCCGCCGCGGCGGTCGGAGATCAGATCCTCTCGGATCGCGTGAAGATCGAAGAGGGCATCGCACGCCACGACGCGTCACCCTCCGAGGGCCGCGCTCTCCTGCAAGCCGTCCTCGGATTCGACGCGGATCGGTCGCTGCAAACCGCCGGCACCACGTTCTGCGCGGCAGTCGTAAAGCTTCACGGCGTCGATTCCCTCAACCGGATATGGGAAGCGCCCGACAACCTGCCGAACCTCGCGGAGATCAAGGATCCCTTCGCGTGGATCGAGCGGGTGCTGGTGGAAACCTAGAGAAGCAGTGTTCGGCCCCTAGGCAGCGTCGGGAGCGGACACTTCTCGCGTTGCAGCGAGCTTGAAGGTTTCCGTCCCCTCGGACAGTTCGAAGAACTCCCGCCCAAGGACCTTGAGAAGTGCTTCGGACTGACTGACTTGAGCCTGGATGGCCCGGTACTTGCGATCGACCATCCCGGCGTCCAGGACGAAATTGATGCCCAGTTGGTCCATCGGGGTAATCGATGGTTCACCC
>JAXDJR010000048.1:0-9043 GCA_034667545.1 Actinomycetota bacterium | reverse complement strand
GTGCCATCGTGCACCGGATGCCGTTCTTGGACGGGAACACCGTCGATGGTGTGGTGCACCGCCTCGCCCAGCGCGTGGATGCCTTGATGTCCGACCGCGCCCTCGTGCGGCGAGCCATCCTGTGGGCGACCGCTAACTGGCTTTTGGACGCGGCATCGCTGTGGGTGTTTCTCGCAGCGTTCGGCTACCGGGTAGGCATAGATGGATTGATCGTTTCCTATGGGTTGGCCAACGTCCTCGCCGCGATCCCCATCACGCCCGGTGGACTGGGCGTCGTTGAAGCCGTGCTCACCTCTAGCCTGGTGGGGTTCGGGTCGCCACGCGGCGTCGCGATCCTGGGCGTTATCGGTTACAGGCTCGTGAACTTCTGGCTTCCGATCCCCCTCGGGGGCCTCGCGTCCATATCGCTGCGGGTTGCTCCGGGAGCACCCACGAAGACCAAGGAAGAATTGCGCCGCCTTGCGGAAGAGGGGTGCGAGGAAGCTGAGGACGCGCGTACTTGGGCCGCGCGCCACGGCATAAAGGTCGGGCAGACCAGCGGGGACGCTGTCTAAGAACCCGTCAGTCCCCAAACACGGAGAACACGATCTTGCGTTCCCGAGGGTGATCGAGCTCGAGCAAGAACAGTCGCTGCCACCGGCCCAGGATCGGTTCACCAGCCTCGACCGGGATCACGTGTGACGCGCCTCCTACGATCATCTGGATGACATGGGCTTGCCCGTTCTTTGGCTCGTCGACGTCCTGGAGGTTCTGTGTGCGCCGCCCTAGGTCGTCGTGGGCGTAGTAGACGTTTCCCGGCACGAGTGACTCGATGCGGTTGCAAAGATCTTCGAGGACACCGTCCTCCCATTCGTTAATGATCAGTGCGCATGTTGTGTGGCTGCAATAGGCCACTGCGATCCCGCGAGTGATGCCGGAATCCTTGACCGCGCGCCTCAGCTCGTCGGTAACGTCAACGAAGCCAAGCCGGCGGTCGCAGCGGACCTCGATCGACAGATTCTCGAGTCTCATCGAGGCATCATGGTACGAGCTTGACGTTCCGGCCGGCGGCATCTTGGGTGACATCGACCTGAGCCAGGACACCGTCCATGATTGTCGCCAAGACGTCCCGGTAACCTGCCGGGGCCAGAGCCTCCAGCGCCTTTCTTCCTCGGTCGGCGTAGGAGACAGCCATGGCGAAGCCGTCGGCTATCGCTCCCGTCGACCAGAGCGTGGGCAAGATCTCGTCGAGGTCGCCGGTTCCTTCGGAAAGCTTGTCCTTGAGCTTCGGATCGCGCTGACAGGCCAGCAATACGGGAGCCGTGAAAACTCCGGCGCGCAGATCGGTTCCAGGGATCTTTCCGGTAGCCGCTTCATCTCCTACCAGGTCTAGAAGGTCGTCCACGATCTGGAACGCGAGCCCAAGGCTCTCTCCGTAGGTAACCAATTGGCCCCGATCCTCGCCGGTAGCGCCGGAGGTTGCCGCGCCGAGCTCGCAGGCGGTGCGGAAGAGCGCTGCCGACTTCATCGATATCACTCCGATGTATTCATCGATGCTTCGCCCCGGATCGCCGACCGCAGTCGTTTCCACGATCTGGCCCTCGCACACCTCGGAGATCGCATTTGCAAGGATCAAGGGGACTTCGCCGGCCGCGGTTGCGCCCAGTGAGGAACCGCATGCGAAAAGGTAGTCGCCCGCCAGCACCGCGATATCGGTATCCCATCTCGAATGAGTGGTGGCTACGCCGCGTCTCGTGGCGGTTCCGTCGATCACGTCATCGTGGTACAGGGTGGCGAGATGCACCAACTCGAGGGCGGCCGCGGCAAGGTCACTTTCCCGGCGGCCCGCTTGCCCAGATCGCGAAGAGATCATGACGAGAGCAGGCCGCAGCCTCTTGCCGCCGGCTTTGAGCAGATACAGGGAGGCTTCGCTGACAAGCGTGTGGCGCGACCCTCCGGCGGCCCGGACCATGACGTCCTCCACGCGCAGCATGTCTTCTACGAGCCAGCTCTCTCCAGCAGGATCCACTAGCGCCTCAGCAGGCATGGCGGTGATCCATCTGCGCCGACAAGGCAGGAATTCGCAATATAGGTTCTGGGGAGCGATCGGGCGGTCCGGTCAGGATGCGCACGCGGGCGACGGTCCTCTTTCTTCCAGTGATGGGGGTCCGGCCATGTCTGATGGTCACTTGCCAGGCACTCTAACGGGGGAGGAATTGCTACGGACGCGACTTCGAGCGCCCGGCGGCCAGTGCATGGCCCCTTGCCAGGCACTCCAGCGGCTAAGAAAGGCTACAGGCGCGCTATCGATCGAAGGCGCTGGCGGGGTGCCCGCCGGGAAGGGCGCAGTCCGGACAGTTCGATCAAACGCACCGCGCGGGCGCGCTCGCCCCGATAAGGCTCCAACAGTTGCATCATGCGGGCGTCGTCCGACCGAGGCTCGCCGGCGAGGACCCAGGAAACGAGATGCGGAAGATGAAAGTCGCCCACCCTCACAGCGTCCCGGTCGCCGAGAGCGATCCGCCCTACTTCGGCGGCAGTCCAGGGCCCTACTCCGGGCAGCGACATCAAGCGGCGCTGAGCCTCCGCGGGGGACAGGGCAACAAGGCGTTCGAGGGCTTGGGCCCTTCCGCAAGCGCCGCGGATCATCTCGGCGCGGCGACGCTCGACGCCGAAACGGTGCCATTCGAAATACGGGGTAACTGCCAAAGTGTGAGCGGTGGGAGGCAGGTGTAGCCCGGGGGGACCAGGGGCGGGCTCGCCCAGAGCCATCACGACGGCCCGATAAGCGCGGCACGCTTCGATCGTCGTAACCTTCTGTTCGAGGATCGTCGGCACCAGGATGTCGCACACAGTCGGACAGCGGGTCAACCGCATGCCGCGTGCGCGACGGTGCAGCTCGTGAACCACGCGGTGATGGGGCCGGAATGACTCTGGGTCATCGCCGGCTCCCAGAAGATCCGGTAACGCGTCCAACGTCCAGCGCGCGCCCGGCCCCCATACGTCAGCTTCGATCGTGTTGCCGACAGGTTGCAGCCGCACCTGCGCCGGCCCCTGGGGAGTGCGCATGGCGCGCCGAACGGCGCCGCCTTCGAACTGCATCGTCAGGTCCCCGCGTCCGCGCAGCAGCGGACCAAGCGTCAGGCGCAGATCGATCGGGGTGTGGAATCGAAGCGAGGACCGCACGGTTCGAGATTAAGGCGGTAGACCCGTGCCCCGGTGTGTTTTCCCCCGATGTGGGTATGGTGGAGCTATCGGTTCAGTCGGCAGCCGAGTTCAGGAGCCTCGGCCTGTATTGCTGACCGAAGATCTCATCCTCCTCCATCCGCTCCTACGGACCTATTAGTCAAGGAGCAGATGTTGAGTACATATGTAGATTCAACTTCGACTGCGCCCTCTATTCCGGGCGTCAAGGCACTCACCGGCAAAGCTCTGAAGTTCCAAAAGGGTGCTGTGCTGGTCATCACCGTCGCTCCGTTCGCAGGGCTCTTGTTCGCGGTGTGGTCACTGTGGGGTTGGGGACTTAGCGGCGTTGACGCAGGCATCTTTCTTGCCACGTACGTCTTGAGCGGTCTGGGAGTAACCGTGGGTTTCCATCGTCTCCTCACGCACAAGAGTTTCGAGACCAAACCCTGGTTGCGTGCGCTTTTGGCGATCGCGGGCTCGCTCGCGATCGAGGGATCCGTGATCAGTTGGGTCGCTGCACATCGCCGCCACCACGCGTTTTCGGATCGCGAGGGTGACCCCCATTCTCCACACCTGGTCGAGGACGATTCCTTACGTGGCGTGATCAAAGGGTTGTGGCACGCGCAGATGGGCTGGCTGTTCACCGCCGATGAGACCTCGATCGAGCGGTGGGCGCCCGACCTGCTGCGGGACCCCGTGATGGTGCGTATCAATCGCCGTTTCCCCATCTGGGTGGTGCTATCTCTATTCGTGATTCCAGCGGGCATGGGTTTCGCGTTAACCAGGTCGTGGCACGGAGTGCTAACCGCGTTCTTGTGGGGGGGCCTGGCCCGTGTGTTCCTACTACATCATGTGACGTGGAGCGTCAATTCTATCTGTCACTTCTATGGTCGTAGGGATTTCTCGACCGCAGATGAGAGCACAAACAACTGGGTTCTGTCGCTGGTCTCCTTCGGAGAGTCCTGGCACAACAATCATCACGCGTTCCCAACCTCGGCGGTGCACGGTTTGAAGCGCTGGCAGCTAGATGCAAGTGCTGCGTTCATCGTGCTCCTGGAGAAGTCGAAGCTTGCGTGGGAGGTCAAGCGGCCGACCGCCAAGCAACTGAACTCGAAGGGGCAGCTTTCGGACGCAGGGCACTAGTTCACTTCGTCGGCATCAGCCCCTGGCGATCATAAGGATCGCCATCACTGCGAGGGTGAGGCCGGAAAGCTGTAGCCGTTCTAGTTTTTCTTTGAGCACAAAACGCGCCAAAACCACAGTGGTCGCCGGATACATGGATGTCAGCACGGCGACCAAGGACAAAAGCCCCGAGCGGGTCGCGAGCAGGTAGAGAAGGTTCGCACCCATGTCGAACACACCCGCGACAGTTATGAGAGTCGATGTCCGGCGCGCTATCAGCAGGTTCTGGCGCAAGATGAGCAGTCCGACGCCTGAAAGAGCGATGGAGCCGAGCTTGACCCCGAGAAGCGCCCAAAGTGCATTCCCATGCCCGGCCCGGGACAGAAGGATGAAGAAGATCCCGAAGCCCAGACCGGCGCCGAGCGCGTCAAGGATGCCCGCTTGCAGGATGCCTCTCGGTTCCCCCTCCGCTGGTTCGCCGGACCAGGACACCAGGGCAACGGCTATGAAACCAACGACCACGCCGGATAACGCGATGAGGCTCGGTCGTTCCCCCGTCACAAGGCCGAACAGCACGGGGAAGGCAGCTGCCTCCAGTGCAGTTACTGGAGCTACGACGGTCATGCGTCCATTCGCGAGAGCTCGGTAGAGCAACATGACTCCCGCGCCCCCAACCACCCCGGCACCCGCTCCCCACGCCACATCGGTTGCCGAGAACATACGGAACCCGATGAAAGGCGTCAGAACCAGCAATAGCCCCAGACCGGCCGCCTGCGACAGAAACACCACGACGAGGGGAGCGGCTCGGCGCGTGGTGAACCCTCCGGTGAAGTCGGCAGCCCCGTAACTTATCGACGCCCCCAGCGCCAGAAGGATGGCGTTCAAGGCAGGATGGAGGTTGTCAGTTCGCCTGCACCACCCGGCTCGTTTTCAGCTCACGTACGAGATCTCTGGCCGCGCACTCCCGGTGCCAATGCTGGTGCCAGGGCGGGTCTGCCGAAGGATGCTGAACCAGCGTGTGTGCGGTGCCGATCTCAACCGATGTGCGGCATCCAGGACACCGGTATAGCTTGCGCGCGATCGTGTAACTAAGCCGGATGAATGCGCCGTCATAGGTCTCTCCCTCGAGACTCTGGCGCCGGTTTGGGGCGTTATACATCGCTACATCCTCTCGCGTTGGTAAGAGCCGTCCGGGCCCCCCCGTGGCTCCTTTGTCCCGTGCCCGAAGCGGTGCGGCGTTTTCGATTGACTTGACGGGGGAAGGAATACGCGACCGTCCCCTATTAAGGGGACCTTGTGAAGGAGGCTTAGCTGTGCTGATGGCTGCTTCGAACATGGTCCTAGCTCTCGGGGGAGGAGCCGCAGCGATTCTGTGGATCATCGCTGTCATCCTCGTGATCTGGGGCATCATCACGCTGCTTCGTGGCGGCGTCCTGTTAGGCATCATCCTGATCATCGTCGGACTTTTAATTGGCCCCGGCGGAGTAAGCATCTTCAAATGACCGGCTCAGTTCTAACGCCCGCGACAGCACAGGAAAGTGGCCAATGAGCGGATGGGTGTGGGCCGTCATCATCGCAGTAGTGATCATCGTTGTGATCCTGATCGCGTACTCAGCCTGGCAGAGGCGTCAACGCTCCACTCTTCAAACGAAGTTTGGTCCGGAGTATGACCGCGCCGTAACCGAGAGTGACAGCCGCAGGCAGGCAGAGAAGAATCTGCTGGAACGGCAAAAGCGTCATGAAGCGTTGAATCTGACCGAGCTCGAACCTGCGACGCGACAGCGACACATGGAATCATGGCGGCAGACGCAAGCGCGGTTCGTCGACGCGCCTGCCGAGGCCGTACGTGACGCCGATCGCTTGGTAGGTCAAGTCATGACGGATCGCGGCTACCCCATGGACGACTTCGACCAGCGCGCTGCCGACATCTCTGTAGATCATCCCGACGTAGTCGAGAACTACAGGGCGGCACATGGCATATCGCTGGCCAGCGACCACGGTCAGGCGACCACTGAGGACTTGAGACAGGCGATGGTCCACTATCGCTCACTGTTCGAAACGCTGCTAGGCACCGGCACTGCTGCGTCGGCGTCGAATGGAGCTTCTGTGGAAGGGCGGTCGTCAGTCCCTGGTACCTCTTCGACAGAGACACCGTCGCGCGGCACAGGGTCCTCGTCGGAAGACGAGGTGTCGTCCACGGGAGCGCTCGGAGAGGCTCAGGGCTCGGCCTATCCACCGTCGAGCTCGTCACCCTCTGGAGATCAACGAGATACCTGAGTAGGAAGCTCTGCTCCACGGCCCCGAAACGACGTTGGGTCCTGCTGACGTTCGGTGTCAAGCAGAACGCGTGGCTAAACCTTCACGGGATCGGGGTTGTGGAGCCAGAGCGTTGTCGTGGGGGCGAGCGTGATCGTCGTCGAGTGAGGCAGACCTTGGGCGGGCTGGGGGGTTGTGGTCGTCGCCGGGTTCGTCCTGCTCTTGCCCCCGTAGTTCGAGGCGTCGGTATTGAGCACCTCTTGGAGGGGGCCGGGTGCCGGCACTCCTATGCGAAAGTCCGACCACGTTACAGGCCCCAGATTGCACACACAGATCACGAAGGAGGAGTGGGAGCCCGTTCGCACGAAGGACACGATGCCGTTGCGCCCATCGGCCTGCGCGGTCCATTGGAACGCCTCAGGAGACGCATCGCGTTGCCACAGTTCGGGCAATCCCGCGTAGAGGCGATTGAGGTCACCCACGAGGTGTTGCATCCCGGCGTGTCCGGGAAGGCCCAGTAGCTCCCAGTCGATGCTCGAGTTGTGGTCCCATTCGCGCTCTTGAGCGATCTCGTCACCCATGAACAACAACTGCTTGCCGGGATACGCCCACATGTATCCGAGCAAGCTTCGGAGCGAAGCCAGCTGCTGGTCGCGGTTCCCCGGCATCTTGTGGAGGAGCGACCTTTTTTCATGCACTACCTCGTCGTGCGAAAGCGGAAGGATGTACCGCTCGCTCCACGCATACATCAACGTGAAGGTGAGATCGTCTGGATGGTCTCGCCGGCGGTCGGCTTCCCGGTCGAAATGTTCCAGAGTGTCGTGCATCCATCCCAAGTTCCACTTGAAGTCGAAGCCAAGCCCTCCATCGCGAACCGGCCGGGTCACTCCCGGCCATGCGCCCGATTCCTCGGCAATGATCAACACGTCGGGGTGTTCGGTGTGTAGCTTCGTGGTGAGCTCGGAGAGGAATGCCACCGCTTCGAGGTTCTCGCGGCCTCCCCGCCGGTTGGGTGTCCACTCGCCCTCTTTGCGGCTGTAGTCGAGATAGAGCATCGACGCCACCGCATCGACGCGGAAGCCATCGATGTGGAACTGCTCAGCCCAGAAGAAGGTGTTGGAGATCAAGAAGTTGCGGACCTCGGGACGCGCGTAATCGAATACGAGCGTCCCCCAATCGGGATGCTGGCCACGTTGCGGGTCCGCATCCTCATACAACGCAGTGCCGTCGAAGCGCGCCAGCGCCCAGCCGTCTTTAGGGAAATGTGCAGGGACCCAGTCGATGATGACGCCGACACCCGTGAGGTGAAGCGCATCTACCAGATGCCTGAACTCGTCCGGTGTCCCGAAGCGGGCCGTTGGGGCGAAATAGTTGGTTATCTGGTAGCCCCACGAACCACCGAAGGGATGCTCCGCTACGGGTAGGAACTCGACGTGTGTAAAGCCCATGTCGGCCACGTACTGAGGCAGCGTTGACGCCAACTCCCGGTAAGTCAACGGACGGCCGTCGGGATGGCGCCGCCAGGAACCGAGATGAACCTCGTAGATCGACAGAGGGGAGGTGGCGGCATCCCACTGCACACGCTGCAACATCCATTCTTCGTCGCTGAACTGATATCGCGGCGAGAAGACGACGGGGCCGGTTCCGGGTGGCGCCTCGGTCGCGAACGCATACGGGTCGGTCTTGGTGACCTTCTCGCCCACATCGGTGGTGATCTGGTAGTTGTAGCGGAGACCGTTCGAAGCATCGGGAAGGAACATCTCCCAGATGCCACTCCGGTCCAGTTGGCGCATCGGATGAGTCCGCCCGTTCTCCACGACACTGACTTCTCGCGCCGCGGGGGCCCAGACTGCGAAGCTCACGCCGTGAATGCCTTCCAGCGTTCCGGGGTGGGCACCCAATCTTTCGTACAGCCGGCCGTGATTGCCTTGGGAGAAGAGCAGAAGGTCGCGCTTGTCCAGCGTGGGCGGGAACGATCGCAAGTCCCGGTTCTGTGGTGGTGGGGTCAGTGGGCGGCCGGCCCCAAGATGCGCGCAAGCCCGTGAAGAGGGATCTTGACCCAATCCGGGCGGTTACCGCGCTCGTAGCCGATCTCGTATAGCGCTTTGTCGATCTCGAATGCGTCCAGCATCGCTTTCAGATCGGACCGGTTCGGCGGAAGGAACTTGCCTTCATGGGACCGCCGGAGGTACGCGGTGAGGAACCTCCCGCGAGCAAGGTCCTCCCAGACGTCTGCCCACGGTTGCAGCCTGTTCCATTCGTCGGTACCAAAGCTGGTTCGTTCGATCATCGAGACGGAGGCGGCGTAACTGAGTGAGCGAAGCATCCCGGCAACATCTCGCAGAGGAGATTGCTTTTCGCGTCGCTCGTCCAGCGATCTGGCGGGCTCACCCTCGAAGTCGATGATCATCCACCCGCGGGTGCTCGACAGCACCTGGCCCAGGTGATAATCGCCGTGAACTCGGGTCTTGAACCCGGCCCTCGTCACCTTCACTAGACG
>JAXDJR010000047.1:0-11060 GCA_034667545.1 Actinomycetota bacterium | reverse complement strand
CGCGCTCGCAGTGGGCGCGAACATCGTTGACGCGGACCATTACCGAGTGCGTGACTTCATCTGGCCGTGGCGGTCGCTGCTCGCCGCGGCCTTCGGCGACGATGACAGCACCGTCGCCGAACCTGAGCTGCGAGCGGTGGTTCTCGCCGATCTGGAGGCGCTCCTCGAATCCAAACGCGGCGCTGAGCCAGCGGACTGCCTCGCGGACGTCAGGATAGATGAGGACGGGAATGACAACAGCCGTCGGGATCGAGCGGTTGGGTTTCACAGCCCAACGGTACAGGGAGGCTGACCGTCGCATTCCGAGCCGATAGTGGTTCATGATGAGCGTGCCACCAAAGGGACCTTGCTGTCTTGGACAGCCTTGGCCCAGCCAGACCTCTGGTAGCTCCGACGACTATCGCCGTCAGGAGCGCACAGATACTAGACGTGGTGCGCAACGGCAATGGCCTGAGTCGGGCCTAGCATGCAGATTGTTTTCCCGTCCTCCGGGCGAAAGACAACGCATCGATTGCCCACTCCCTCTCGGAGGAACTGTAGGCTGGCACCACACGTCTTATTGACAGTTGTTCGAGATGATTCCGACCGAACCGTGTCAGCGCCAGCCGTCCTCTCACGACCGCCTCATTGTCCAGAAATATCCTCCCCGCCGGGTGGCGGCGCTGCTGTGGGTAACCCCCCAACAGCTGGCGCCGTCGCCCTTGATCATGCAACGCACAAGAAGGAAGGACAGGTCCAGCCTTCTCAAATACGGTGGAGATCAACCTGCGGGTGCCGAGGAAAGCGAAGTGTCACCTCGGCACCACCATCAGGAAGATTGCGCGCCGTTACGCTACCCCGATGTGAGTCTGCAATCGCGCGAACGATGGACAGACCCAAGCCTGCTCCCCCATGGTCGCGGCCGCGTCCTGAATCCGACCGAGTGAACGGCTCGAATGCGTGGGCGAGAAATGAATCCGGAAATCCATCTCCGTCATCGGAAACCTTCAGCCAAGTCTGACCGTCGTCGTGACCGCCCGATAGCACGATCTCGCCAGCTAAGTGAGAATGCCGGAGAGAGTTCTCAAGAAGATTATCGAGAGCCTGGCGCAACCTTATGGGGTCAGCAAAGAGAATCGGCTCTTCATCGACCACGCCGCGCAGCGTGACACCCGCGGCCTGGGCGCGCAGAGCGAACCGATCGCATGCCTCTCGCACCGTGTCTGCGAGAGACATCATCTCTGGATTGGCCGACGAAACACCATGCTCGGTTCTAGCGAGGACCAACAAATCTTCCGCCAAGCGATCGAGGTGAACGCTCTCTTCGAGCGCGCTATGCAACGCAAGCTCCAGCTCCTCTGTCGAACGGCCGCCACTTAGCGCAAGCTCGAGCTCGGTCCGAAGAATGGCAAGAGGTGTCCGAAGCTCGTGACTCGCGTCATCGACCAGGCGACGTTCGCGCGTAAGCGCGTCTTCCAGCCGTCCGAGCATGGCATTAAGGGTGGTGCCAAGACGTCGCACTTCGTCTCGCGCTTTGGGAATGGACAGTCGCCGTCCCGGCTCGGTCGAGGAGATAGCGGCAGCTTCCTCCCGCATGCGCTCGACCGGCCGCAGGGCCGCCGCCGTTAGTAGATAACCAACGAAAGCCACTGCCAGGATCGAGGCCGGCAGAGCGACCACGAGAAGGTTGAGGAGTCTTCTGAGAGCCTGACCCCGCTGCTCCATACTCTGTCCAACCACGACGATTGAACCCCCAGGGGTACGGACCGCAAGGAATCTGGCCAATACAGGTTCGGTCGGGCGGCCGATCCGTCGTTCGAAGAACAATGAGCCCTTGAATGACCTGACCTGCCGATGGTCCAGAGCCGGCTCGTAGCCAAGGGCTGAGCTCGAGTCCCGCACGGAGCCGTCGCTCCTCAGGATCTGAATGAAGGACTGGTCGAACTCCGCCGCGGCAGCCTTGTCGTTGAACTTCTCCCCCGCTCGGAGTCCCACGATCACGGTTTTTGAGCGCGACCGCAGTCCTGCGTCGATAGCGTTGGTCAGATCGGCACCGAGTCGTAGATAAAGCAACAAGCCCACCCCCGACAGTAGGAGGGCCACCAGAACGAAGAATATGAGCGTGAGACGGACCCTGATCGGTAGATGCACTATTGGCTTCTTAGTCGGTAGCCAGCTCCTCGCACGGTCATAAGCGAGTCTTTCCCGAAGGGTCGATCTACCTTCTGCCTTAAGTAGCGCACGTAGACGTCGACAACATTGGAATCTCCCTCGTAGGCAAAATCCCACACATGCTCGATCAGTTGCGCTCGAGATACGACTTCGCCCGCACGTCGCATGAAGTACTCGAGCAACGAAAATTCACGGCTCGAAAGCTCTATAGGAGTTCCGTGACGGGCCACCTCGCGCGTGGCGGGATCAAGCGTGAGATCTCCGACGGCGAGAGCCACTGGTCGCTCGGCGCCGCCGCGCCTCATAAGAGCTCGCAGGCGAGCCAGAAATTCAACGAAGGCGAACGGCTTTGTTAAGTAGTCATCGGCTCCAACATCGAGGCCACGTACCCTGTCGGTGACGCCAGAGCGTGCAGTCAACATCAAGACTGGAGCCCACTGACCATTCTCACGAAGCCTCTTGCAGACTTCGAAGCCGTTCTCGTCGGGGAGCATCAGATCGAGCGACACTGCATCGTAGGGATTTTCGGTTCCGAGCCATACCGCATCGCGCGCGGTGCTTGCTATGTCGACTGCGTAGCCCGCTTCTTCTAGCCCGCGCTTGAGAAGTCGGGCCATCTTGAGCTCGTCCTCAACGACCAGAATCCTCACGCCTTATGAACCAGCAGCCTCAGCACCACTGCATCCTCCCCAACAAGTGGCTAGAGATCTCTGAGGATCGTCAACGAAGATCGCCTATCAAGATGCAGGGCGCGCGTCCCCGCCACCAGCACTGCGATCCCTGCCGTGATGACAACGGCCCCCAGGTATAGCCACGGGACGAACAGATGCGCGGGAGGGGGATCGAAAACGCCAGTCAAGACCCTGACCAAGATAAACGAGACGCCCCATCCGATAAGTGCTCCCAAGAATATGCCACCGAGACTGACGAATAGTGCCTCACTCCAAACGAAAGAGGCGAGTTGGCGCGTGCTGGCTCCGAGCGCTGTTGTGATTGCAAAGGTCCGGCGTCTTTCGGCAAACCCCAGCGCCAGAACCAAGCCGGATGCGGCGGCAGCGAACAAAGCTGCAAAGCCAAGCTCGAGCCTTATGAGCCCGGAAAGATCGAGACTCGTGAGTCCGCTCAGCGTCATGTTCAGCTGATGGACGATGTCCTGCACGGTGGCTCCGGACGTCGGACCCAAGACGTTACGGACCCTGCTTGCCACTGCTGGAGGCGAGCTGTTGGTCTTGATCAGGAGTGTCTGAGGCTGAGACGACCCCGTCATTCGAGCCACGTAAGAAGCATTCGCCAATATGAACGAATCCCTGGGGGCGGTGGGGAACTCGCGGACGACGCCCACGTACTTGAACGGCACAACGTGATACTTATGGTCCTTTGCGAACTGAAGACGCAGGCGCAAAGTATCGCCCATGTGCAGCTGAAAATCGAGAACCGTCTCCTCGGAGAAAAGAGCTCCGTTCGTCGTGCCGGCGAGAGTGTTGAGCGTTTGCGTCGAGTTCCCGTTAGAGAAGAATGCGTTTGACATCGGAGTCGCCGCGCTGATCGTCTTGGGATTGATCCCGAAGAGATCCTGAAGATCAGGGCCAACGTAGGCAAAGCGGTGTTGCATCGGCTCGACCCTCGATACGCCGGCAACCTTCGACACCGCTGTCACCTGCTGGGGTGATAGACCCGATGAAGCGGATGTGGTTACTGAGACGTCGGCGCCGTTGGTCAATTGCGCGTCCACAATCGATTGCGCTCCGTAAGTAGCATCGAAGACTGCGGTCGAGACCGCGAACGAAGCTGCCAGTCCGATGATGACGAGACCTCTTGCCAACAGCCGTCTCTGGCGCGACATCGATGCCCCAACCAGAAAGGCCATACTTCCGGCTAGGGGCCGGACGGCGAATCTCAGAGCACGTCGCCCTCTCGTCAGTACGGCACTGGCCGCGCGCCAAGAAACTAAAGAGGCGCCGAGCCACAGCAAGAGGGGCGCGGCCAAGGTGAAGTAGTTGACGGAGATCGAGGGGATGCCCTCGGGGGCAAGCACCACCTGGTAACCGCTCTTGACTGACTGCCAAAACACCAGACCCCCAGCCAAAAGAAGCGCAAAATCGAGATAGAACCGGCTCCATAGAGGGGCCTTCGGAGGTTCCGTCGTCGCCTGGGACGAACGAACCGATAGAGAGCGAGCATCGGAGCGGGCCGGTAGAAGGATGGTCGCGAAGGCGATCCCTGCCCCGACTGCAACAGCTATCACTCCCCATGCGATGGACTGCAAATTGGTGGCGCCGAACCCGGTCGTGCCAAAGACCACTCGACCCGCGAGCGTGGCCCCAGCGAGGCCGAGCAGGCAACCCACGATAGCGATGAAGAAAGCCTCGGCCATGGCCAGACGAAGTATCTGGCGAGGTGTGGCCCCGCGTAGACGCATCAGTCCCTGCTCTCGCCGCCTGCGATCTCCACCCGCACCCGTGACTGTGATCGTCAGTAGCAAAGCCAACACCACGCCCGGCGTTCCAAGGAACAGAAACAGTAGTTGCGCGTAGATCGCATCACCCCGCGTGGAATCGAGCTGCGCAGCGAGATTGTCTCCTACAATGCCCTTTCCCGCGAGATGTGCGTTGAGATTATTAGCGCGCCCGATAACGCTCGCAAAAGCGGCCCCCGGGTCTGCGGGAAGAGCGCTCGACAAGTCAACATGAACCTGATTTTGAGTGGCCGACGGTCGCACGTGCGCTACCGGATCGTAGAAGCGATGCCACATGCTGAGTGGGAGCAGGACGACGTTGTCGGGAGGCGCCGATGGCCCGGTCCCCGGTGCTGCGCCGACCTTCTGAAATAAGGAGTCGGCCGCCGGAAGGTCGATCACACCGTCCACCACAACCTTCACGCCGGGAAGACCGGGACGTTCGATCGTCACTGTGGAACCCACTCCTACCTGCAGATTGGCTGCCGCCTGTTGCGCCAGCATCACTCCGCGTGTGCGACCCACAAGGGGACGGACCTCTCGCGGAAACGTAGTCAGGTACCCGGGAGGGAGACCGATCACCTTTCCAGGCCCTGTCGTTTGAACCGACCCTCCCGTTACTGCTCGTAGATGCGTGGTCGTCCCCATGGCAACCGGAAGCGCGCTTACGACGCCTGCGGACTTCCCGATCTGCGAAAGGGCTTGGTTGACGTTGGCGTTAGGGGAGAGAGCAACCTGCCAGTCCACAGGGACCCCGCGTGATGCTTGCTGCGTCATGCGAGCCTTGCTGGCGGAGAAGAAAGCACCAAGTGAGCCCACGAGAGCAACTGCGAGAGCCACTCCGATCACGCCGCCGACCATGCGCGCCCTGCGCCGCCGCAGCAGGCCGAGCAACCAGGTCATGCCGAACAACGGATCCTCTCTTCCGCGAACAGATGTCCGCCATCGAGAGACCAGCGTCGAGGGAATCTGGCGACGATGCTCTCATCGTGAGTCGCTACCACTGCCGCCGCACCCGTCTCGTCCAGCAGCTCTAAAAGCGAACCCAGCACTCGCGCCGCTGTCGAGTGATCTTGCTGCCCAGTGGGTTCGTCGAGTAAGACAAGCCTCGGTCTGGTTATGAGGGCCCGGGCGAGACCAGCGCGCTGCGACTGGCCACCTGAGATCTGATCAGGGAACTTGTTTGGGAGATCCCCGAGTTCGAATCTTGCGAGGAGTTCGCCGGCCGCTTGGAGCGACTCATCTTCGGGCTTGCCCATCAGTAGGAGCGGTAGAGCAACGTTTTCGATGACGGTTAAGGCTGGCAAAAGGGTTGGACCTTGGAAAGCAACTGCAACCTTCCTGGGCCGCAGGGCTTCCTTCGGACCGAGTGCCGGCCACGTCAACTGTCCCGATGAAGGAGCATCTAAGCCCGCGAGCAGATGCAGGAGAGTGGTCTTGCCACTACCCGAGGGCCCCACCAACGCGATGGATTCGTTCATTTCTATGTCGAAATCGGCTGTGTCCAGAGCCACCCGCTGCGTGTCTCCGCTAGGAAAGACGCGCCTTACCGCGCGGCCCAACGAAACGAGTTCAGTCATGAGACGACCCGCCCGTCAAGCAGTTCGATCACTCGATCACACTGCTCGGTAACCCTCTTGCTGTGCGTAACAACAACGACTGCTGATCCCTGGACGGCGAGGTCGTGAAGCAAACCTAGAACCACGTCTTCATTGGACGTATCCAACTCTCCGGTCGGCTCATCAGCGAGGACCACTCTGGGGTCGTTGGCGAGTGCGACCGCCAGTCCGGCCCTCGCCCGTTCCCCACCGGACAGGGAGGAAGGAACAGCGTCACGGTGGTCGTTGAGTCCCATTGCGTGGAGGAGCTCCAGGGCGCTGCCATTGTCCTTTTGACCGATGATCTTCTGCGCCACCCGGATGTTGTCAAGGACGGTCAAGGGTTCCAGAAGACTCCCCGTCTGCAGGAGCATTCCGATAGAACGTGCTCGGATCGCGCAACGCTCCGTCTCTGATTGGCGAGTGATCCATTCCCCATCGACAGAAACGTGGCCTCCATCGGGCTCGTCGAGGCCCGCCAGACAGGACAGGAGCGTGCTCTTGCCGCTTCCGGAGGGCCCAGATACCGCGATCATCTCGCCAGCGCCAACCGTCAAAGAGACGCCTCTGAGTGCGAACGTCTCGTCTCTTCCTGCATGGTAGAAGCGATAGAGCTCATCGGCCTCGAGGAGTGGGCGCTCGGAACCACTGCGCGTCACTTCCATCGGAAGCTCTCCGAGATGGTGCGCCACGCATCGACGTTGTCCGCGCCGACGGTTGACGACAGCGTGAGCGCCGCCTCGCGGGGGCCGCGCACGAAATCAAACTGCAAGCGCTCCAAACGGTATTGCTGGCCCGTCACAGCATTAGGTTTGCTGTTCTGCTGGTATTGGATCAGTGTGGCTGGGCCGCCCAGAAGTGTGACGTTACTTGTCTTCTCGAGCTGGAAAGCTGGCACGTTCCGTCCGAGCGCGTTGATCTCTGCCTTCGCGGACGATCGGGCTCCCCAGCGAACATCAACCTGATTGAGCTTTGAGGTGAAAGTCACTTGTGAAGGCTTCGTGCGCCTCGCCCACCCTTCGGGAACAGTTATCTTGAATTTGCCTGAGGTCGACCTGTAGGGGACGAAGGCTGTGCTGTCGGGGATATCTCCGGGCGGATTGCTCTCCGCGGGCACCGGTGCCTGCGTCTGCAGAGCATTACCTTTTCGCGGGGAGTGACTGCGGCTTACGTTAGTAACTGAAGCCGTGCTCTTCGTCGACCCTCCCCCACCGCAGGCTGAAAGAAACAGCCCTAGAGCGATGGCGCTGACCAAAGCACCTGTTAGGGGTTTGCTGCTTCTCAGTCTCACCTGTTCGGTCCCTTCATCTCGCGATCGCCGAATTGCTGAGTTCGTTGTAGGGCGCGCTGGATGAGGGAGTGGTGAGGGTTAGATGAGAAATCGCCGATAGTGTCGGCCAGCCAGAGTTCCGATGATTTATAGAAGAGCAGCGATGAGTTCCGAGAGACGTTCGGCAATCATGATCGTGGCGAGGTCGGGGGTTCGCCGTTGCGGTCCCCCGTGGTGAGGTTGTTGGCATAAGAAGAAAAAGCAACCCAACGACCGTCTGCGGAGATAACGGGTGTGGAGCTGGGAAGATTGCCCTCGTTGCCAGGGCTGTTGGTGCTGATCAGCTTCGTTGTGTTCGTGGTGAGGTCGCGCGCAAAGTCTTTCTCATTATTCATTCCTCTTTCGGGTGTAGTTGATTCACCATCCTTTCACCGCTTTTTCACCCCCTCACGCCTAGCTTGGGGAGGTATGAGAGCCATTGGCGTCAGATGAGAATCCTCGTTATCGAAGATGAACCCGGAGTGGCGAGCGCCATAGGTCGGGGGCTTCGCAACCACGGCTACGCAGTGGATATCTGTGTCGACGGCGTCGATGGCCTCTGGAAGGCGACCGAGTACGAGTACGACGCCATTGTGCTCGATCTGATGATCCCCGGGATCGACGGGGTCGAACTCTGCACCCAACTTCGCTCGCGCGGACGCTGGGCACCGGTCCTGATGCTGACCGCACGAGGCAGCGTGCAGGACCGGATCCGAGGTTTGGACGCCGGGGCCGACGACTACTTGGTGAAGCCCTTTGCATTCGGCGAGCTCCTCGCGCGGCTCCGATCGCTGACCCGGGGGCGCGCCGGCGAGCGGCCCGCGGTACTCGAGGTCGCCGGCGT
Source organism: Actinomycetota bacterium (assembly GCA_034667545.1). Taxonomy (GTDB): domain Bacteria; phylum Actinomycetota; class CADDZG01; order CADDZG01; family WHSQ01; genus DATAPE01. Next base: position 2,703 of record JAXDJR010000047.1, on the reverse strand, counting down.
CGTCTTAGATCCAGCCCGCCACCTGGTCCAACGAGATGGTCACGACGTTGCTCTGAGTCCCCGGGAGTTCGCCCTCCTTGAATTCCTCATGCGCCGAGTTGGAGAGGTCGTGACGAGAACTGAGATTCTGGATCATGTCTGGGATTACGGCTACGACGGCATCTCCAACGTCGTGAACGTTTACGTCGGGCACCTTCGCAAAAAGCTCGAGGGGCCGTCCGGTGGGCCACTGATCCGCACCGTGCCCGGCGTCGGCTACGCGTTCGACCGGGGATGAACCTGTCGATCAAGGTCCGACTGACGGTTTGGTATCTCGCACTGCTGGCACTGATCCTGGCGGCCTTCGGCACGTTCGTGTTCCTGCGGCTGCATACCGACCTCGTCCACGCGGTCGACCAGTCGCTTCAATCACGGGCGGCACAGATCACCCTTGGCTATCAACAGGGGGACCAGAACTTCCAGGACGTCAGCGACGCCTCGCTGCGTGGTCTGGCCCCCAATGAGACAGCGGCGCAGCGACTGTCACCCACCGGCATGGTGATCGATGCCACGGGAGACCCTGCTATTACCGGTCACCCGATGATCACTCACGGAGAGACCGCTGCCGCAGTGCGGGGACGCCGGATCCTCGGAAGCGCTGTGTTAGGGCCCCATAAGGAACACACTCGTCTGCTCGCGCTGCGCCTGCCGGGGTCCGGGGGACCGTCCGTGCTGGTGGTCGCGAGCTCATTAGAAGGTGTTGACACGTCGATCCACCGGTTGTTGGTCCTGGCAGCGACCGGGATTCCGGTCGCTCTGCTCCTCGCCGTCCTCGGTGGATGGGTGATCGCCCGCCGCGCCCTCCAACCCGTGGCCCGCATGACGGCAGAGGCACAAGAGATTCGGGCCGATCGACTCGAGGACAGGATCGCGATCCCGCCAACGGACGACGAGCTCCAGCGATTGGCTTCGACGCTGAACGACATGCTGGGGCGAATACAAGAGGGAGTAGAGAGCCAGCGCAGGTTTGTCGCCGATGCGTCCCACGATATGCGCACTCCCCTTACCGTGATGGCATCCGAGATCGACGTTGCCCTCGAAGATCCTGAGCTGGGCCTCAAAGGAGCAGGGGAATTGCTCGTGAGCAACCGTGAGCAGGTCGAGCGGATGGCGCGCATGATCGAAAATCTCCTTACGCTCGCGTCGATCGAGGACGGGCAACTGAAGTTGCTTCGCAGGCCCATCGATCTTCAGGATCTGGCAACCCGAGCCGTCGCAAAACTGGCGTCGCTGGCGGCCAGGTCCGGAGTAGAGATCAGTGCGAACGGCGCTCCTGCACCGGTGATCGGCGACCCCGACAGGCTGACACAGGTCCTCACCAACCTCATAGAAAACGGGGTGAAGTACGCAGGTGCGGGTGCCAAGGTCCACGTGTCCACCTGGCAGCGGAACGGCCAAGCTGGGTGCACTGTCTCGGACACAGGTTCTGGGATCCCTGGCGAGGCGCTTCCCCACCTCTTCGACAGGTTCTTCCGAGTGGACTCAGCAAGGTCATCCGCTCTTCAAGGCAGCGGACTTGGACTCGCGATCTGCCACGACATCGTCACTGCACACGATGGGCACATCTCGGTCGACAGCTCCGACAAGGGGACGTCGTTCTCGGTAGAACTACCCACCAGCTGAGAAGTTCCTTCGGCATTCACCGCGTTGTTATGGGCCGCTTCCTAGGCTCGGTATAGACGAGTCGGAAGGAGGTGACAAAGAAATGAAGATGACAAAGATGAGAAAGATTTTCGTAACAGGAATGTCGGTGCTGGTGCTGGGAGGATCCGGCGTTGGTGCGGCGCTCGCGTCGGCCGATACGCACAAGACTTCGACATCGGCAGAGAGCACCTCGACGGTCGACACCGACAACGTTCAACAGGGTGACCAAACCACCCCCGACAACGCAACCGCGTCGGAAACCTCGACAACGTCGGAAACCTCGACAACGTCGGATGGCCCAGGGGGGCACCAGGACCCCTCGGGTGATGTGAACCACGAGTTCAACGGCGAGGAGTAAAGCCTCTGCCAGGTCGCGGAGAGGAGGGGTAGCTTGACAGAACCCCTCCTCTCTCGTACCTAGGGTTAGGAGTCTTCATGAGAATCGCGGCCAGCACTAAGAACAGATGAACGAGGGGCTGGTCCGCGGCGACATGTTCCAACAGGCGGACTATCTCCTGGGGAGAGGAGGCGCATCTCGGGTGCCTCAAGCGCGGGGTGAAGCCGTGGTCGCGGGATTGCTCCAGATCCATTCCCAACGCAACGTCTGGAACTGTCACTTCGGACCTCGCAAGATCGAGGTGCATCTCAAGCGCTACCACGACATCACGGTGTCAGCGCCGGGGATCTGGCGCATCCTCAAACGCCTCGACATGAACCGTCTGCAGCGTCGCAGCGCTACAAACCAGCGCTCAGCCGAGTTCCTGAGCGAGCCCGATGAGAAGGCCTTCCGGCCCCCGGATGTAGCAGAGCCGAACCGAGTCTTCGTACTGGACCACTTCGCTGCTGACGAGCTTCGCGCCGTGCTTACGGAGCCGGGCAAGCGTCTCATCGATGTCGTCCACGGCGAACATGACGCGCAGGTAGCCGAGAGCGTTCACCGGGGCGTTCCGGTGATCGGCGACCACAGGCGGCGCGAGAAAGCGCGAGAGCTCGAGCCGGCTATGGCCGTCCGGCGTGCGC
>JAXDJR010000046.1:0-10844 GCA_034667545.1 Actinomycetota bacterium | reverse complement strand
GGGATGGCAACCGTGCTTTACGCAGCGGCAGTTAATAGTTTTCCGAGATGATTTACGAGGCACACTCGGAGTCCTCGGCTCGCTTCTCCTATCCCGGTTCGATCAGGGTCGATACCAGTTCAGCCCCTTGATCCGAACACTATTGTCAATGTTCTACGGAAAGTGTAACGAGGAGCTGGGACACATTCTTTCGAGGGGGCCCTACTTCTCCTTGCCCGCTGGAGTGACGTTCACGCTTCTTGCTCCACCCCTGCGGCACTGTTCCTCCCCTCCCTAGCGCCCCTCTTGTCTCGGCAGTTCGCCTCAAGGAAACAGCTAACGGCGCCGACCGAGCTCCTGGCGCATATGGCGTTCTGCATCTCGCTGCGCAGTCGCTTGGCGCTTGTCGTGCGTCTTTTTTCCCCGTGCTATCGCTATCTCAACCTTCGCCAATCCGTGCTTGAAGTACAACCGCACGGGCACGAGGGTCCGGCCCTCCTGCGCGACCTTCGCCCCCAGCCGCTCAACTTCCCCCTTATGCAGCAACAGTTTGCGAGGCCGCAATGGGTCGTGGTTAGCACGGTTGCCGTGCGAATACGGGCTGATGTGACATTGGAGCAACCACGCTTCGCCGTCTCGGACCACCGCATAGGAATCGGCAAGACTCACTTTGCCATTGCGACACGACTTGACCTCTGTTCCTACCAACATCAGCCCTGCTTCGATCGTCTCTTCGATCAGATAATCGAAGCGCGCTCTGCGATTCTGGGCGATGAGCTTCGTGCCGTTGCTTTCCTTCTGCACAGTGCGGACCAACTTACTTCTGGTTCGAAGAGATGATGCCCTTGAGGATCTGGATCGCACGCGGTTGTTGATCGGCCACTGACTTGACCACAACGTCGGGCGTGATTCCCTTGCCGTTGATGTCTCGCCCGGCCGGTGTGAAGTAATGCTCGGTGGTGAGCTTCATAGCGCTATCTCCCGAGAGCGGAAAGATCTGTTGCACCGAGCCCTTCCCGTAGGTTGTGGTTCCGACCAGGATCGCGCGGTGGTGATCTTGCAGTGCTCCCGAGACGATCTCGGACGCACTGGCAGTCCCCCCGTTCACCAGAACCACCAGCGGCAGGCGTGGGATGGCGTTGCCGTTGGCGTCGTACGTCGTGTCCGACCCTCCCGGAGACTTCGTTGTCACGATCTTGCCGCTGTCGATGAACAGGCTGGCAACGTTCACACCTTCGTCGAGTAGACCGCCTCCGTTGTCCCGGAGATCCAGGATCAATCCTTTGGCACCCTGTGACACGAATTCGTTGACTCGCGCTCGCAGCTGTGCTCCGGCTCCCTGTGAAAAAGAGAAGAGATGGACGTAACCGATGTCGGCTGAAATCTTGCGAGCGACGAGGCTCGGCAGCTTGAGCGTCTTACGCTTCAGCTTGAAAGACAGCTGGGCGCCGTGTCGGTCTACGGCCAGCGAGACATCCGAGCCCTCAGGCCCCTTGATAGTGGCAACCGCCTGGTCGGTGCTCATCCGCGTCACAGGCTTCCCGTCGATCTTTCTGATCAGGTCTCCGGGCTTGATCCCGGCCGAGAGCGCCGGGCTGGAGGGAAGCACCGAAACGACCGCAAGCGCTCTGCCCCTTTGTTTCAACCACACGCCGATTCCGGAGAACTTTCCGGTGGTCAGCTCTTGAAACGAGCGGTAGCTCTTCGGACCGAAGAAAAACGCGTACTTGTCGCCTTCCTTGTTGAGGACTTTGATCATCCCTTTGATCGCTCCGCGAGCGAGCGCTATCTCGTTGGGAGGTTTCACGGCCGATGAGATGATCTCGCCGTATGCATTGCGGAGTTGATCGAAACCTTTGCTCGAACCGCTGATTCCCGGAGGTGTATTCCGGCGCTGCGCTACCTCGTATCCCCCGAGAAACACGGCAACGAGCAGGAGCGCCGCCCCTAGCAGCGCGACCCACGGCTTCAGCAGGCGCTCCATCCCCTAAAGGGTAGTGCGTCGGGTGCTAACTGAGGAAGGGCATCGGATCTACGGGACGGCCGGAGATGCGGACCTCGAAGTGGAGGTGGGGGCCCGTGCACCAACCTGTGCAACCCACGTTGGCGATGGGAGCGCCTCGCCCCACCTCCTGCCCCACGGAAACCGAGTACGCCGAAAGGTGAGCGTACAGAGTGGCAAGACCGCCGCCGTGGTCGATCACGAGCACATTGCCGTAGCCAGACATCGTTCCCGCGAACTCCACGATGCCGGCATCGGCAGCACTCACAGTCGCACCGTAGGGAGCCCCGATATCGATCCCAGGGTGGAACTCTCGGGTGTGGAATATGGGGTGGATCCGCCATCCAAATGGGGACGTGACCGGACCAACCGCGGGCCATAGCAACTGACCGCCTCCGATAGCGGAGTGGCCAGTGGCAGCTTGAAGCAGAGTCGCGATCTGAGCCGACTCCCGCTCGTTCTCGGCGATCCCCATCTTCAACTGAGCCTTCTGAGTTTCGATCCGCGCGACGGCTGAATGCTTTTGCGAGATCAGGCTTTTTAGGGAGCCCAAAGCCGACCTCTTCGAGCTTCGCTTCTTGGCCAGTGTTGCCCGGTCGGTTTGCAACCGGTTCTTGGCGGCAACGATGCTCTGCCTCTGCGCCTCTATTGCGGAGCGTTGGGTCTCCACCGCGTCTCGCAGGCTCTGGACCTGGTTGATGAGATCGGTGTCGGCAGTAAGAGCGGATCGGTAATAGGTATAGCGGTCCATCAGGTCGCCGAAGCTCTGCGATGAGAGCAACGTGTCAAAGGCAGCGGTCGGGCCTGCCTTGTACGTCGCCACTGCGCGAGCCGCGAACGCTTGTGTGCGCGTATCGAGCTTGCGTAAGATCGATTGGAGTTGGCTGGCAAGCGCACTGAGGTCGTGAGCCGAGGCGCGCAGCCGATCGCGCGTCGCTGCGATCCGAGAGTCCAGCGCCCCGATGCTGGAACCCAGCGAGCGGACTTGCTTTTCGACCGATGCCCGGCTCGCATCGAGCGCGCTGATCTTTGCCAGAAGGCCCGACTTGACGTGATCGGCTTGAAGGATCTGATCCAGAAGTTGCTGTTGTTTCGCCGCGACTGCCTGCTGACGGTGATGGAGCTTGGTGACCCGGTCGCTCGCCGCGGCCGGCAGTCCGGCAACGGTGCAGATGACGAGCAGGAGCCCGACGGCACAGGCCCGGCCCCCTCGCCCGCGGAACGTCACATTTTTCATAGTAGTTAACACATCGAACAACAGCGCCTTTTCTTTAGCTCTGAGCGGGAGCCAGCGCGTGCCCGGCTCGGCGAGCGCCTAGAGGTGGACCTCGGTTGGCTGCTAAGTGACCTGAGATCGAGTCATACCGACCTGAGATCGGTTCACGCCGAGCAATCCGACCTGAGATCGGGTCACGCCGAGCAATGCCGCAACAGGGCTGTCCCGCCCCTGGCCGCTAAACCTCGAGAAAACGCCGGAGGGCCATGGTCGAACCGATGAGGCCCACGCCCACGCCTACGACCACCAAGATGAGGAGCACTGCAAGGATGTCGCCGGTCGAGAAACTGAATACGGGGCCCAGGAAGGGAAGCGCCCTGCCCATCCGCGTGAACAGCAACGAGTTCGCTGAGAGAACGATCCCACCGGAAATCAAGGCGCCCACGAGCGCGGCGAATAAGCCTTCGAGCATGAATGGGATGCGGATGAACCAGTTAGTAGCCCCGACCAGCTTCATGATGCCGATCTCATCTCGGCGCGCGTAGATAGCGAGCCGGATCGTGTTAGCGATCAAGGCCGCAGCTGCAACCAGAAGGATGATCGACATCACCAGCGTGACCGTTCGCAACAGAGAGTTCACCTGAAGGAGTCGTTTTATGATTTCACCGCCGTAGCGCACATCGTCGACTCCGGGAGCGCCCCGCAGATTGGCGGCGACCCCCGCTGCAAATTTTGCATCTGTGAGCTTCACGCGAAGAGAGGCGGGAAGTGAGTCTTGAGGAAGACTCTGCCAAAACTCCGGCTGCGTGCGGAACTGCTGCTTGAACTCCGCGAAGGCCTGCTTCTTGGAGACGTAGGTGATGTGATCGACTTCGTGCAGTTGCTTGACCTGTGATTCGAGGGTCTGGAGCTCCCCGCGGGTGATGTCGTCACGCAGATAGACAGCAACCTCCACTTTCGCCTGCCAATTCAGCGTCATGTTCTTGACGATCATCCCGAGGATCTGAACACCGCCGAGCAAAAGGAGCGAAATGGCGACAGTCGATACTGCTGCCACGGTCATGAGGAGGTTCCGGCGCACGTTTTGCGCCGTTTCGGAGAAGAAGTACTTGAACCTCATGCGGAAGAGGCCGGCCTCGTCACGTACCCACGCCGTAGATGCCGCGTGACTGATCGCGCACCACCTGGCAGCTCTCGAGCTCGATCACTCGTCGCCGCATCGAGTCAACGATGGTGTGATCGTGGGTTGCCATCACCACTGTGGTACCGGTGCGGTTGATGCGGTCCAGGAGCCGCATGATGCCCACGGACGTTGCCGGGTCCAGGTTTCCTGTCGGCTCATCAGCGATCAGGATCAGAGGTCGGTTTACGAATGCGCGGGCGATCGAGACTCTCTGTTGCTCGCCACCTGAAAGCTCGTCGGGAAAGCGGTCGAGCTTCTCGCCCAGTCCCACCAACTCGAGGATCTGGGGCACCTGGCGCCCTACGACATCGCGTGGTCGCCCGATCACCTCGAGTGCGAAGGCGACGTTCTGAAAAACGGTCTTATTCGGAAGCAACTTGAAGTCCTGAAAAACGCAACCCACGTTCCTGCGAAGGTAGGGAACGCGCCAGCTTGGCAGGCTAGCCAGATTCTTTCCGGCGACATAGACCTTTCCTGCAGACGGCTCTTCTTCCTTCGTGAGGAGCTTGAGGAAGGTCGATTTGCCCGAACCTGACGGACCAACGACGAAGACGAACTCGCCCTTCTCGATCTCGATAGTGACGTCATCGAGGGCGCGGATGCCCCCTTTGTACTCTTTGACGACGTCAGTGGTCCTGATCATGGATACAGCCTAGCCAAAGTCGGAAGCGCAGTCATGGCCCCCATGATGGCATCCCGGCGGCGCAAGGATCATCCCCGGTGCGCAGCTGCAGCCTTCCTGCGCAGTTCTGCGTTGATGAAGCGGTCGAGGTCGCCGTCGAGCACCCCCTGAACGTTGCCCACCTCCACCGAGGTGCGGTGATCCTTCACCATCTGATAGGGATGCAGCACGTAGGAGCGGATCTGGGAACCGAAGCCGATCTCCATCTTGTCGCCACTCAATGCACGCAGCTCTGCTTCTCTCTCCTGCATGGCTCGCGCCACCAAACGCGACTTCAGGATCCGCATCGCCACTGCACGGTTCTGCATCTGCGAACGCTCGTTCTGGCAGGACACAACGATGCCGGTTGGAAGGTGGGTGATCCGCACTGCCGAATCGGTGACGTTGACGTGCTGTCCCCCGGCCCCCGACGAGCGATAGGTGTCGATGCGCAGATCGTCCGGCGATATATCCACTTCCACTTCTTCCTCGATCTCCGGGGTGAGATCTACGGATGCGAAGGAGGTATGGCGGCGTTTGGCGGCGTCGTACGGCGACATCCTTACGAGCCGGTGCACACCACGCTCAGCCGCCAGCAAGCCATAGGCATAGCGCCCCGCGATGATCACCGTTGCGCTCTTCAGGCCCGCTTCCTCTCCGGGTGTCACTTCGATGATCTCTGCCTTGAACGAACGCCGCTCCGACCACCGCAAGTACATACGCAGGAGCATCTCGGTCCAGTCTTGTGCATCGGTCCCGCCCTCACCTGCATGTACCTCCAGGATTGCAGACGATCCATCGAACTCGCCACCCAGAAGCGCGAGGACTTCCAGGGCGGCGATGTCGGTCTCCAGTGAGCGGACCTCGTTCTCGGCTTCGCCGGCCTCGGCCTCATCTTCCTCGGAGGCGGCCAGGTCCCACAGGACGCGGGTATCGGAGGCGCGCTGCGCAATGCGGTCGAACTCCGTCACGTCTTCCGACAGACGCGATAACTCCGTCATCACTCTCTGTGCAGCGGCCGGATCTTCCCAGAATTCGTTAGCGCTGGACGCGCGTTTCAGCTCGTCGAGACGAGCTCGTTTGCGATCGAGGTCAAAGATAATCCTTGATCTGAGCGATCTTGGCTTCGATCGTCGCGATGCGTTCTGTGAGGTCTTCCATAGCGCCACAGGGTAACAATCACCACGAGAGGCGTGCCGAAGGAGCCTCTCGCTACGGTCGCACTTGCTCCGGGAGGACGACCCGCTCGCCCGGCCCTATGAAGACACGCGCGACCAGGATCGTGGTGGTCATCGACGCCAGGGAGACCGCTCCCAGCAACATGAACAGAACGATCAGCTGGATCTGCGCCGCTCGAAAGGGCGAGCCCCCGCCAAGGATGGTTCCAACGAAAGCTCCCGGCAGCAGGATGAGTCCCACGTTCTTGGTCGCGTCGATGGTCGGGATCAAGGCGATCGAAGTCGCTCGCCGTGTATAGGTGGTAAGCGCCTGCTTCGCGCGCAGACCTAGCGCCAGCCTCGCTTCCAGCTCCAAGCTCTTGTCGACCAATTCCTCCTTGAAGCGGACGCCGCTGACAGAAACGGCCGTCATGCAGTTGCCTATCAGCATCCCGGCTATCGGGATCACGTACTGCGGGGTGAGTGGGAACACGCGGCCGACGAACAGCACCACCAACGCAGTCCCTGCCGCTACCGAAATCGCCGTCAGGGCGAGGACCGGCCCCCCGGGGATCCCCTTCAATCTGTGTCCCGCGGTCCACGAGGCGGCTCCGAGCATGACGACGAGGGCAGCTGCGGACAAGCCCAACGACGAAAAGATGAGGTGAATGATGGCCGCCACCGCGCTGAGCTGGATCAGGGCTCGCACTGTGGCGACTACCAGATCGCCTTCCAGCCGCAGGTGCTGACCCCTCGACACGACGACCGCGACCACCACCAACAGCACGGCGATCCCGACATGTGTCACTGCATCGGTCACGACATCTCCTCTCCCGGCCATGCGGCCTCGATCGCATCGAGTTCCCCTTCGGCAACGATGGCGCCATCTCTCAGCAGGACACCGCTGCTGGCCACGCGTCGAGCTTGCGCGAGGTCGTGGGTCACGAGGACGATCGTCAAGTCGCGCTCGAGTAGCGATCCCAACAGCGACTCGATCCTCGCGGTTGCATCGCGGTCCAGAGCCGAGGTCGGCTCGTCCATCAAGATCACCTCCGGGTCGCGCACCAGAGCGCGCGCGATGCAAACCCGCTGGGCTTGTCCAACCGATAGCGCCGACGACTCACGATCGAGAAAGGTGCCGGGAAGTCCGGCCGCTTCCAGCGCAACCGCGAGCTTCTCTTCCGTCTGATCCGGAAACCCGTAGAGGAGGTTGGCGCGCACACCCCCCTCGAAAATCACCGGTGTCTGGAAGATCATCCCCACTCGCCTTCGCAGCGAAGTCGGCTCCAACGTACGGATGTCGGCGCCATCCAAGAGCACGCGGCCCGAATCCGGCTCCTCGAGCCGGTTCAAACAGCGCAGCAGACTGCTCTTGCCCGCACCCGAAGGCCCGATGACCGCGGTCACCCTTCCCCTGCGGAACCCCGTGGTGATGTCCTTCAGGACCGGCCGGTTCCCGCGGATGAGTCCGAGCCCTTCGATCCGGAGGGGGAAGTCGGTGGCGTCGGGCACGAGCGCAAGAGTATCTAGAGCCCACGCGTCGATCGGCTCTGAAACCGTGGGTCAATCGTCTAGTGCACGGATCCTCACTGCCGCGTGAAGATGAGATGCCCGCCAGATTGGTGGTGCTAGAGGCCCACCGCGCCCGGCCGCCCGTGGCACTGCTTGTACTTCTTGCCGCTCCCACATGGGCAGGGGGCATTGCGAGGGATCTTGTCGGAGACCGCTTGCTCGACGACCCACGTCTCTGGTTCCGGCTCTTCCGCTTGGGCTTCGGCTTGCACCGAACTCACCGCAGTCATCGGGATCTGACGACGCTCCTCCCGCATCCGGGTGGGCGTTGATCGGCGCCGTTCCTCCTCGTTAACCGTCTCGATGTGGAAGACGTAGCGAGCGAAGTCTTCTTTGATCGTTTCCTGCATCTGCAGGAACATGTCGTAGCCCTCACGCTGGTACTCAACGAGGGGGTCGCGCTGACCGACCGCCCGCAGGCCGATCCCCTCCTGCAGGTAGTCCATCTCGTAGAGGTGCTCGCGCCAACGGTTGTCGATCACCGACAAGAGCACGACGCGCTCGATCTCGCGCATCTGCTCGGGCCCCAGCGCCGCTTCACGGGATGCGTAGACAGCAAGGCCATCATTGAGAAAGGCCTCGAGAACCTCTTCATACGTGGTGGTCTTGGGATCGAAGCCCGATGGTTGAAGTGTGGAGGGATAGATCTCGCGCAGCCGGGAGAACATCTGGTCCCAGTCCCACTCCTCGGGAGCTAGGTCCCGGTTGGCCTCTTCGTTGAACGCAGACTCGAGGACGTCGGTCACCAGCTCGATCGCCTGGTCGTGGAAGTCATCTCCGTGAAGGATCTTGCGACGCTCGCCGTAGATGATCTGGCGTTGCTTGTCCATGACCTCGTCGTACTTCAGCACGTTCTTGCGGATCTCGAAGTTCATGGCTTCGACCTGAGACTGGGCGCGTTCTATCGCCCGGGAGACGAGCTTGGCTTCGATAGGGACCTCGTCGGGAATCTTGAGGCGGTCCATCATCCCGGCTATCCGGTCGGAAGCGAACAAGCGCATCAGGTCGTCTTCTAGAGACAGATAGAAGCGGCTCTCTCCCGGATCGCCCTGCCGACCTGAGCGGCCGCGCAGTTGGTTGTCGATGCGGCGCGAGTCGTGCCGTTCGGTACCGAGTACGTAGAGCCCGCCGCGCGCGACGACCTCTTCATGCTCGTCGGCACATTGCTTCTTGAACTTCTCGAACAGAGGGTCGAACTCGGCTTCGTACTCCCTCGTTTCGTCGTCGCTGAGAATGCCCAAGAGATAGGCGTCGTTGTCCCAGCCGCGCGCCACCATCTCGGCACGGGCCATCCCTTCCGGGTTCCCACCAAGGATGATGTCGACTCCGCGTCCCGCCATGTTCGTGGCTACGGTGATGGCACCCAGGCGGCCTGCCTGGGCGACGATGTTTGCTTCCTTCTCGTGGTGCTTCGCATTCAGGATCGTGTGCGGAACGCCGCGCTTGCGCAGGATGGTGGATAGGTGCTCTGACTTCTCGATCGAGACCGTTCCGATCAGCACCGGCTGACCCTTCTCGTAGCGCTCGGCCAGGTCGTCGGAAACCGCCCCCCACTTCGCGTCCAGCGTCTTGAAGATCAGGTCTTGCTTGTCCTCGCGGATCATCTCTTTGTTGGTGGGGATCGGGATCACTTCGAGCTTGTAGATGTGGCCGAACTCGGCTGCTTCCGTGGACGCAGTCCCGGTCATGCCGGACAGCTTGTCGTACATGCGGAAGTAGTTCTGGAGCGTGATCGTCGCCAGCGTTTGATTCTCCTCGCGGATGCGGACGTTTTCCTTGGCCTCGATCGCCTGGTGCAAGCCTTCGGAGTAACGCCGCCCCGGCAGCACCCGCCCGGTGAATTCATCGACGATCAGGACTTCGCCGTCCTTGACCATGTACTCGTCGTCCCGCTTGTAGAGCTCCTTCGCCTTGAGCGCAGCCTGCAGGTGATGGATCAGATCGACGTTGACGTGGTCGTAGAGGTTCTCCACACCGACGATCTCTTCGACCTTGGAGACGCCTTCTTCGCTGATCGCGACCGTCTGCTTCTTTTCGTCGACCTCGTAGTGGGTGTCCGGCTGCAAGCGCGGCACGATGCGAGCGAATTGCTGATACCAACGCGTTGACTCCTGCACGGCCCCCGAGATGATCAATGGCGTGCGAGCCTCGTCGATCAGGATCGAGTCCACCTCGTCCACGATGCAGAAGTAATGCCCGCGCTGCACCTGCTCGTCAGCCTCAGTGACCATGTTGTCCCGCAGGTAGTCGAAGCCAAACTCGTTGTTCGTACCGAAAGTCACGTCGGCGGCGTAAGCCGGCTTCCTCTGTGACGGGTCCATCTCTCCCTGGATGAGGCCGACGGTGAGACCGAGGAACCTGTAGATCTGGCCCATCCATTCCGAGTCCCGCTTGGCCAAGTAGTCGTTGACGGTGACGATGTGAACACCTTCGCCCCAAAGAGCATTGAGATAAGCGGCAAGAGTTGCCGTCAGCGTCTTGCCCTCACCGGTTTTCATCTCGGCGATCCAGCCCCGGTGGAGCGCGGCCCCGCCCATCACCTGCACGTCGAAGTGGCGCTGCCCGATGGTGCGCACCGCGGCCTCTCGGACGGCGGCGAAGGCCTCCGGCAACAAGTCGTCCAGGTCCTCGCCGTTGTCGAGGCGACCCCTGAACTCGTCGGTCTTGCCGCGCAGATCGACGTCGCTGAGGGCCGCCATCGTCTCGCCGTGGGCGTTGACCAGCGGAACGAGAGCGCCCAGCGCCTTGACCTTCTTGCCCTCGCCGGCAGTAAGGACCTTCTTCAGAATGCTCATAGGCCCTCCATTATCCGTGTCGCGTCTCGAGGCGGGTGAGAGCTGGACCGCACCGTGAGGCCCGCCGGGGGGGCCGGGACGGACCAATGGCGAAGGGCCGAGGGGGAGTCCCGAGATCAGACTGCGTTCCAAGCCGCCTCGAGTTCCAGGTGTGGGGCGGGCCGGAAAAGACACCCATCCTCCAGACCCCGTCGCAATAGAGCGACGGGTGTAGCAATTTTGCTACCTGTGTAGCCATTTTGCGACGGGGGTGCGAGACAGGTATATCGAAGGGACAGA
>JAXDJR010000045.1:0-6756 GCA_034667545.1 Actinomycetota bacterium | reverse complement strand
CGCAGCGGGAGAAAAGTTACTTCCCGTTCTCAGTGCTCTATGTGATGGATGGCTCCGAGAAGGCCGTGTGCCTCGCCGTCTGGGCCCGCCGTGAAGAGCAGAGTGTGGATCGACCCGGCCACGCCGTTGCCGAAGCGGAGGCCCCACAGGCCATCGATGACGATCGCCTCATGCTGCTTGTCACGCAAGGTGCCGAGGAGTTCGCCACTCCGACGGTCGAATGCATGGACCTTCCCGTTGCCAAAGTTGCCGACCAACAGATCGTGGCCGAATCGCCCGAAGTCGCGTGGTGCGATCACGAGGCCCCACGGAGAATCAAGGGGACCGCGGCGAATCAGTCGTCGAAGCAAGTGGCCCCCTGGGCTGTAGACGTCTACGAAACCGTGCCCCCGGCCCGGGACGTCGTCCACCTTGGTTTCGTCCTGCTTGGCGTAGGAGACGTACAAGCGGCCGCCGAGCTCCTGGATGTTGAAGGGGGCATATCCGTCCGGGAGGCGGTGATCGACGAATGCGCCATCGCGATGCACCGGCATGAAGTTGCTGTCAAAGACATCGATGGTGCCGGCGCTGAAATTGGCAGCGTATAGACGTTCGCCGTGGTCGGTGTTGGCCAGGGCTAGACCCTTGTAAACAGCGCCCGGAGTGGTGACCGCCACCTGCGCCTCCGTCGAGGGTGCGGGAGCCGGCACCGCCGGGCTCCATCCGGTGATCATTCCGGATTCTGACGCGAACAGGAAAAGCGCGGGTCCGCTCGACGAGCCAGAGTGGACGACGAACCCACCCGAGGCATTGAAGGCCTGCCCGGTTGGAGCTCCGCCCGGGATGTTCACAACGAGAGGCACGATGCCGAACGGCATGCCTTGGGCTCCTCCGGCATAGAGCGTGCTCACATCGGTCCCATTGTCAGAGACCCACAGAGGGCTGGTTGGACTTGCCGACATGCCCCAGGGGTTGACCAGATTGGGATCTGTGACCTGCGCGGCCCCCGGTACGTCGGAGACCAGATTCACCTGCCGATAGGCATTGCTGTGTTCGCGCGTCTCGGCAGACATCGCGCTAGCCCCGGGACCTGTCAGCATCAGCGATGCGACAGCCCCAGCCAGCAGCGCAGCGATCGCCATCCTGCGTGGGCTACGAACCGATTCCACTGCTTTCACCCTTGCCATAACACTCCTTCCAGTCGGATCACCTTTCGGCGCCAGACCGGCCGGCGCCCCGCCGCAGGCACATACGAGCCGGTCGGCTCCGGAGATTGAATTCCTGGCCGTGATTCTTCGCGACCCCGCCTTCAGCTGACTGTGCAAGAGGCGGTTCGTGGGAACCTTGTCGGGAAGCAGATAAGCGAGTGCCTGCGCAAAGAGTCAGGCCTGAGAATCGCCTGAGTCTTCTAACAGCGTGGCTCAGAATCGCTGGATAGCCCGCGCGCGGCCGGTACCGTAACTGCCGCAATTGACCAATCGATCGGCCCGCCTCGACAACGGCGCCTGAGAAAGGTGAGCCAAGTGTGCCTCCAGGGGTTGCATCTTGAAACCGATTCATCAGCGGCATCCGGGATATGAAAAGGTTCAAGGACGCTTGTGCTGCCTGCAGCAAGTTTGAGACCCGGTCCTTCCCACTCGTAGGCCCCGGATGAGATCAGCCAACCTCAAAGCAACGTACGGACGGCCACGACGGGGTGGAGACCTGATGGACCGCACATGAGGCTGCATCCCCTGCGAACCCTTGTCGTCGCGATCGTTGCCCTCTTGGTTCTCGGTTCCGCGGTGTTGATACTGCGCGATGCCAACCGAGCCAACGGCACCCCCGTCGGAACGGGCGATCTGACGGGCATCCACAAGATTCAGCACGTCATCGTCGTGATGCAGGAGAACCGCTCCTTCGACAGCTACTTCGGCACCTATCCTGGGGCGGACGGCATCCCTATGAAGAATGGGCACCCGAAGGTCTGCTCGCTTGATCCCTCAACGCACCGCTGCGTCTATCCGTATCACGATCGATCGCAACGCGACTATGGCGGGCCGCACGGAGCCTCCAATGCCAAGGCGGATATTGCCCGGGGGCGGATGGACGGATTCGTCGCTCAAGCAGGAAAGGGCAGCCGCAAGTTTTGCAAGAAGGATCCATTCAGCCCCTTGTGCTCGAGGCCAAACCTCGCAACAACCGTAATGGGCTACCACACAGCTTCTGAGATACCCAACTACTGGAACTACGCCCACAACTTCGTTCTGCAAGACCACATGTTCGAACCGAATTACGGTTGGAGCCTGCCCGCTCATCTATTCATGGTGTCGGCGTGGTCGGCGGGTTGCCCAGATCCCTACAACGCAATGACCTGTCACAACGATCTGAAACACCCAGATCATGATTTTCGGGCCACGCCACAAGTTCCAGACTTTGGCTGGACCGACATCACGTATCTCCTGCACAAGTACCACGTCAGCTGGCGCTATTACGTGGCTAACGGGACGAAACCAGACTGCGATGACGATCAGATGTTCTGCACGAGGCGTACAAACGGACTACAAAACCACACAACGCCAGAGATCTGGAACCCTCTACCCGACTTCGTCACGGTTCACCAGGATCATCAGATCAAGGACATTCAGGATGCGCGCAATTTCTTCACCGCCGCAAAGCAGGGAACGTTGCCCGCGGTTTCCTTCATCGTCCCCAACGGTACCCATAGTGAGCATCCGCCGGCCCTCATCAGTAAGGGCCAGGCGTGGGTGACCCGTGTGGTCGATTCAGTCATGCGCGGTCCCGATTGGAACAGCTCCGCGATCTTCGTCGCATGGGACGATTGGGGAGGTTTCTACGACCATGTTGTTCCCCCCACGGTGGACCACAATGGGTACGGGATCAGGGTGCCTGGTTTGGTCATCAGTCCCTATGCACGAACCGGCTACGTGGATCACCAGGTTCTCAGCTTCGACGCCTATCTCAAGTTCATCGAAGATGACTTTCTCAATAAGGCTCGCCTCAACCCGAAGACGGATGGGCGGCCTGACCCTCGTCCGGGCGTTCGGGAGAACGCCAGCATCTTGGGAAATCTGAAGAACGACTTCAACTTTTCCCGGCAACCCCGCGCTCCGCTGCTATTGCCAACCCATCCTGGGAGTTGATCTCTCCCGGCCCACGACGTGGTAACTGACCTGTGGGGGCCCGGGCCGGGGCGTGGGGTCAGGGGGGCCAGGCATAACAGCTTTTTTCGTTGTTTCCAGACTTACGTATGTCCATTCCTCATGTGGTGCTGCCTACTGGGGCGACGAGCATCGTTCAGAGCGACGGGGTGCACCAAGGCAACGCGAGCCACTCAAGGGGTGAAGAGATGCAGGATGTACTTTTGAAACTCTGGTGTTCTTCCATCACTCGCATGCAAGAGATGAAGGACAGCCAGAGCGGTGCAACCGCCGTCGAATACGGCATCATGGTTGCCCTTATCGCCGCCGTAATCATCACTGTGGTGAAAGTAGTAGGTGGCAAGACCAGCAACGCCTTCGAATCAGTCAACTCGAACCTTCCCTAGCCTCCAGAGGGCGGCCGGAAGTCGACATCCTTGGTCTCGACGTTCCGGCCGTCCGTCCAGGCCCCCTCTCTGGCACGTCCGAAGGATCGAGCCGGCCGTCCCATCGCATGGGCTCGACCGCAATGCGCTAGCTCTCGCGGCGTCTCGAAAGCGGCCCGCGCAATGACAACGCCCGCCCTAATAGGCGGTGCTGCGTGAGACGATCGCGCCGCATCGCTCAAGCGCGTCCCTACGGGATGGTGGCGTCAGATCATAGGTGGCAACTCGCCCACTTCATATCTCTGGAGAGTCTCGGCCCGTCGCGCGGCGAGGTTCGACTTGGGAGGACTCTTCGAGGGTGAACGCGCCGCGTCGGGCACGTATCCAAGCGCGCTCCTCTCGATGACGGAAGAACTCGTAAGTGATGAGAGCCACACAGACCACTGCCACAAGGCCGAGTGCAGCCAAGCTCGGCACCACCCTGACGACTGGGTACAGTGCCAGCAACACGACGAACGCGACCGGTCGGCCGTGCCCGAAACCAGAGCGAAGGCGTAACCGCAAGGCGACGTGCGCCAGTAAGTACAGCGCGACCCCACCGACCAGACCGAGCGCCGGCACCGGCGCGAGGGAGCCACCCGTATCACCGAGCGTGGTCTTCAACCCGAATGCGAACAGCACGATGCCCGCGACCATCGGCAGGTGCAAGTACGAGTAGGCATCCCGCGCGAGCGACGCGCGGGGCGCGCCGGTAGCCTCCGCGAGCCGGGACTGAGCCACGTAGGCCACCCAGTCGAAGTACGACCACCAGATGCACGCTGTAACGGTGATACCTAGAAGGGCTGCCGCAATCACATCTACATCAAGCGGTACTCGCCGCGCACCCACGCCGATGGCCACGATCGACTCGCCCAGGGCGATGATGATGATCTGCCCGAACCGCTCGACGAAGTGGTCCGGTGAGACGCGCCATCCGCGCATATGGCCTACGAGCGCACCGAGATAGGTGATCGCGAGCGCAGCCGCCCACAATGCCAGTTGAGCTGAGCCATGGAAGAAACCGGCGACCACCAAGAGGGCCGCACCGATGATCGAGCCGGGGACGATCCGGAGAACAGCGCGGAGCAGATCGCGGTCGCCCCGAGCCGCGATCCCCATGAGCACGAGATAGAGGGCTCGAACCAAGAGATAAGCGACGCCGAAGATCACCCGGTCCTCAGCGAAGGCGCGCGGCGCCGCCAGGGACACTATGAGCATCCCGGCAACCGCGGCGAGCATGGCCAAGCGGACGGCGCCTTCCTCAGGGTCGAGGGTGTTCGTCAGCCACGCGTATGCCGACCACGCCCACCACAGCATCCCGAGGAGCAGAAAGGCCCGGAGCAAACCCCCTCCAGTCGGACTGCGTGAAAGAAAGCTCGTCACCTGAGTGACGGCGAAAACGAACACGAGATCGAAGAAGAGCTCGAGCGGAGTGACTCGCTGCTCTCGCTCAGCCTGTCGATCCTCGATGGAGACACCCGCTTCAGGTCGGCTGCTCAGAGACCCGTCCTCTTCTCGGGGTGAGCTTGCTATGGCGCCCGCCTATAAATGGCCATCGGTTTTGCGACAGGAGGGGGTGGCATTCCGTCTGCAGCCCTCCCCCAAGGGACCGCTGAAGTCGTCCTAACAGTAGGTCTCGACCAAGGTGCGATGAGGACTGAAGTCGGAGCTGAATCCAACCGACCAAACGCGAGTCGAGTTGGGTGCCTTAGCGATGCCCTTCAGGAAGCTACGTCCACGGTCAACGCTCGGCACTACCGACCACGTCGTGCCGTCCCATCTCTCTGTCAGCGTGGAATAGCTGAGGGTTTCGGGAACATTGCGCCATCCCGCTGCCCACAAGTTTCCATTGGGCGCGCGAGTGACCGCTTCGAGTTCAACCTCGTACCCGCCGTTCGCAGGAACAGCATTAGCCACAAGGTTCCAAGAGGTCCCATTCCAACGCATCACGGAGTTTCCCACAGCGGACGCGCTTGAGGAGGAGATCGCAGTAACGCTGTTCAGTCTTTGCCACCCTTTCGTGAATGTTGCGACGCTCCAAAACTTACCGTTCCACTTCTCGATGAGGGCGCCCCCTGTCCGAGCGCCTGTGACTGAATCAACTTTCTCGTACTCCCCCACCGCCCATAGCTGTGAAGTACCCGGTATCTTGGCAACTCCAAAGAGCCGGCTAGAGGTTCCGTGGCCGGGCACGAAGACGCTCTGCCATGCGGTTCCGTTCCAATGCATCGCCAGCGGACGATCTGTGCCAGAGGAAGTATCGACGTAGGTACCAACCGCCCAAATGTTCGAAGCCGAACGAGCGACGACTGCATTCAATTCATTCCCTGATGTACTGGGGTTAGGACTGTAAATGATCTTCCAGGCCGTCCCATTCCAATGCTCGACCAAGGTGTTTGGGATGACGGCATCGTCCGTGAAGGTCCCATGCGCGCCGACCGCCCAGATGTCGCTCCCGCTGATTGCGGTGACGGCGTTCAACCGGTTGCCCCTGTTCTGGCTTACACCGTCAACAGAGTCAGGGGCGTTTGGAGTGGTCACAACCTTCCAGGCGGTGCCGTTCCAATGCTCCGCAAGCGTTGATTCAGGAGCTGGACTCTCGGCGTCGGAGTACCTGCCCACGGCCCAAGCGTTCGAGGACGAAATCGCAGTCACATCATTAAGCTCGTTGTCGGTGAAGGTCGGTTGCACGTTGGGGCTCGCGACGATTGCCCAAGATCCACAAGCGGGCAGCGCGCGTGAAGAGGCTGGCACCAATGTCATGGCTACGACTGAAATGGCCAGTGCCGTCACTTTGAGGCGCATGGTTGACTCCCCCCGAAGTCCATTGGTCTTTCGGCGAAAACTACACCGGGCCCATCAGCAGCGATCTGCGGGACGGGGCCATCGGTACAAACCTTAGGTCACTGCTCCAGAAAAGCGCCAGCTAAAGATCGTTGTCATAAGCCCCGGAAAGTCGCCTGGTCCACGCGCTCCACGGCCCTCAAGGTGGCCCTGCTTCCATGGAGCATGGAATGAAGCTAACCGCTTACCTATTACCCACCGGGCTCGAAGGGGCCCACCTCGATCGTGGTGGGCTGGCCCTGCCCGTTGCAGGGTGGGGGAAATGCCGCGTCGAAGCCGTTGATGTCGACACCCGCCCCGCCCGGAACTCCGATCTGCCACAGGGGGGCTGAGCGACCATCCGGGCACCAGTTCGACCAGCGGATGCG
>JAXDJR010000044.1:0-23527 GCA_034667545.1 Actinomycetota bacterium | reverse complement strand
GGTCAGGCTGGTCGGCGGTGTGGTGGCCGAGTGGTCACGCCCGAACGGAGTGCACTACGAACCGGCGCTGCCCTCCGCAATGGTCTGGAGTGACGGTCTGCGAACCATCGGATCCAGAACCAAGCCGTTCACGGCTCCACCGCCCCGCGCAGGCCCGATCTCGCAGCGCGCAAGATAGGGGATAGACGCTGGGTGCGAAACCGTGTCGAGTTTGCACGCGAGCGGCTCCCAGAACGCGCCCTCTCTCCCGCCTTCGAGCTAGGAGCGGAACAGGCGCACCACGCGTCCCAGGTTGATGGTCCATCCCACGCCGAATAACTGGGGGACCAAGATCCGGTCGTCGTCCGGGTTCCAGTACCTCTCGCGGATCCGGCTCGGTGTGGGGAGGCGGAAGTCGTAAGGGATGGGACCGACCTTCCCGTTCCAGCCTCGATTTGAAGGTGGCTTGCTCATCTCCTGGCGGATGGCGATGACAGCGGCACCCACTGCCACCCCGGTGAGGATGTTGCCCAATCTGCTGCGCTCCTTCATGGTTCCTCCTTCGTAGCGAGACCCTCTCTATCTTGCCTTCCATCCTCGGGCGCGGGCTTCATGTTCGAAAGGGTCGATTCGACGAGCGCGGCGGCCGCCACCATCTCTTCGCCGAGATAAACCCCGGGGACCCCTCTGCGCGAGCGAGGCGACAGGAAGGCCCGGCCCCCGTAGAACACGTGCCCGGGAGCCGACTCCGAAGCTGCCCGGATGCTTGCGAGAGTGGCGAGCCGGTTGCTTCCTAGTTGCGACACGATGACCACAGCATCCGGTTGGACGAGATCGATCGTGGCGAGCAGTGATGTTGTCGGCGTTACTTCGCCCAAGTACCGGCAGTTCCATCCTCGCCTCGTGAGCATCACGTAGAAGCCCTCGAGGCCGATCGTGTGCATGTCCTTGGGTCCGCATGCGAGCACTGCGGACCTGGTCGAGCGCCTTGATTCGGACAGGCCGAGCTGTTCGGAGAGCCACCGGCGGATCTCCTGCGATGCGAAGTGCTCGTTCGCAACATCGCATCTCCCAGCCTCCCAGCGCGTCCCGATCTCACGGAGAACGGGAAGCAGGACCGACTCGATCGTTCGGTCGACCCCGATACCCATGGCTGCCTCCTGGATGATGGAGCGGATCCGGAACGAATCGAATCCCATGGCGGCATCCAGGAGTGACTGCGTCCAAGCCGCCGGGCCCCTGCTCTCTGTGGAACGCAACTTGCGGATCGCCGTTACCGCGTCGGCGGTGGCGCGTCCCGCCGCGATCTCGTCCCGGAGCGCGCGTAGCTGGCCCACCTCCTCGATGCCGTAGCGGCGGTGGCTCCCGTGGGTGCGTGACGGTGTGGGGAATGCGTACCGCCGTTCCCATGAGCGGATCGTCGGCACCGGTATCCCCAGCAGCAACGAGACCGCAGATATCGGTACTCCGCCCTCCGGAAGGCCAGACTCGAGGATCACCGAGCCTGCTCCCACCCGATGTCTACCGATTCCCAGCTCGTCTGCACTCGAGGGGTCTCCCGGCGCGCCCTAGCCGGCAGCAAAGTGCATAGGTTTCGCATCGACCGGGGGCGGTTGTCTCTCTAGCGTGGGGGCCATGAACATGACAGGCATTCTCGCCCTCGCGGACCTCACCCCATCCCTCCCGGAGAGGAAGCCCGCGCGGGGACTGGAGCCGGGGCACTGCCTCGACGAGGCCGTGGCTACCCTTGATGCCCTGGTCGCATACCTGGATGCCATCTGCAGTGAATGGGCTGCAACCTCCGAGCTCGACAGATTGGGCGCAGTGCGGCTGGCGGCCGATACCGCCCGGCAGATCCAGGCATTGTTGAGATCGGCCTCCGGGCCGGGTTCCCCGTGACAACGATGCAGGCAAGACTCCGTGATCAGGCTCAACTCGAAGATTCGGACGAGACGCTGGTGCAGGCGATAAGACGCCGGGACGAGGCCGCGCTGCGGCACATCCTGGGCAAGCACGGTGGGAAGGTTTGGAGCGTGGCCAGCAGGACGCTGAAGGACCAGGCGCGGGCCGAGGAAGTCGTTCAAGACACATTCCTGGCGTTGTGGATGGACCCCGATGCGTTCCGTCCGGAGAGAGGGTCCCTCCGCTCCTTCCTCCTGGGCATCGCCCACCATAAGTCGGTCGATGCGGTTCGAAAGCAGGCAGCGCGCGATCGCGCGGTGAGCCGGCTTGCAGAAGTGGACGACAAGGCCCACGCTGCCGAGAGTGTCTGGACGCATGACGTCGACGGCGACCTCATGCCCGCGCTCAAGACGCTCAGTCCGAAGCTGAGGGAGACGATGTTCTGGGCCTTCTTCATGGGTTTGACCTATCGCGAGGTAGCGATCCAGCTGGATATCCCCGAAGGCACGGCAAAGAGCCGGATCCGAGACGCGCTTCAGCATCTGCGCAACGAACTGAGCGTGCGGGCGGGCCTAACCGCCTCATAGGTGAAAGTCGCCGCGCATCGAGGTTGCCGTGGCGGCTGCCCCCAACCGGGCGAGACCGAGCATCTCTTCGGTTGTTAGCAGGAGCGAGTAATGACTGAAGGGTGTTGACGAGCGAGTTCCGCTCGGGACGGTGGGAGCGATCACGAAAGTTGCCACGTGGTTGTCCCCCGATCCGTCGTCTTCGTCGTAGGTAATGAAGATCGCAGTGCCCCCTGCCTGGTACTGACGAGAGCCGAGCAGCGACGGAAGGAATCCGGCAAGCCAACCGTCACCGGCGGACACGGCGCAGTCGTGCATGTCGTGGCAGAGGTTCGGTGTGATGAGAGTGAAACGATGGGTGATGTCCGGCGGCTGTCCGAGAGGGATGTCCCGCGAATCGCAGGCGCTTCGTATGTCAGTGAAGTAGGCGGCGGGATTGTGCTTGACCGCATACTCGCCCGAGCTCGCCGGGTCGCAGTTCGCGGGCATGGACTCCTGGAGCGAGCTCCAGTCTGCGCCTAGTTGCGAAAAGAGGCTCGGTGCCGTGATTGCGTGCGCGGAAGGTGGATCGTCATCGGTTATGCCCTGGGTCGATCCCGAAGTGAGCGCGATGTAGTTCGGAAGGCTGGGATGGGACACAGCATGGTAGTCAACCGCTACTCCGCACCTTTGCGCCAGATCGTTCTCGTAGGGAGCGTCCGGGTTGCCGACGATCTCGCTGTAGGACTTGTTCTCCATGATTATCCAGACCACGTGCTGCCATCTGCGAGCCTGTGTCGACCCACAGGGCGAGGCGGCACTTGCGCGGGGAGCGCCGGCCGACGCTTGGGGGGAAGCGACTGGGGATGGGAGCGAGCGCGGCGAACGCTGCGGAGATGGCGATGAAGAGCTGCACGCGGCTGCGAGAAGAATCGTCATGCAAGTGAGTGTCGTTCTCAGCGTGGGGTTGCGCACCTGCGGACGATACTTGCCCGATCCTGGTAGCCGACCGGCTCAATCACATTAATATTCACCCGTCTGCAAACTCGATCAACACAACCCAGGCGGTCCCGAATGACATTGTCTCGCGAACCCGAGATGGATGGACGTGCACTCCGGTGGGATGGATGTCTCAATATCCGCGACCTTGGTGGTCTGCCTACTGAGGCTGGCGGACGCACACGGCGCGGAGTGGTCCTTCGAGCCGACAGCATCCGCAAGCTGACCGATGCGGGGTGGAACGCCATGCTGGACTACGGAGTTTCTCGGATAGTAGATCTGCGCGTTAACAGCGAGCTGGCTCAAGATCCATCACGCGAACTGAGTATCGACCTCGTGCACGTATCCGTGCTGCCGGAGTTTGGATCGGAAGTGTGGGCCGAGTTCGATGCGATCTCGGACGCCGCGCCCGATGCTCCTTCTGCCCACCGTGCGGTCTATCTCGAGTTCCTAAAGCGATTCCCGAGCAAGTTCGCCGCCGCCGTGGAAGCGATCGCCGGAGCTCCCTCGGGAGTGGTAGTCATCCATTGCGTCGGCGGCAAGGATCGGACGGGTCTGGTGTCGGCGCTGGTGCTGCGGTTGGCCGGGGTCTCGATAGAAGAGGTGGCGGCCGACTACGCCCAGAGCGAGGCCAACCTCCGCTCCGAGCTATCCGAGTGGATCGAGCAAGCCCCCACCGAACAGGAGCGGAAGCAGAGAGAGCGGCGCAGTCAAACGCCCGCTGCCGCCATGGTGGGGCTCCTCGAGGAGCTGGAACAACGCTACGGGAGCTCGGAGGATTATCTTCTCGCCGGTGGTGCTAGTGAGGAATCGTTGCAGCGGATCCGGCAGCGGCTCACCGAGTAGAAGCTCGCTTCACCCGGTTGTAGCACAAAGGTGTGGACGAGTGAGCTAGCCGGGAGATTCACCGTGGGCTTGAGCCAGAGCAACCGGGCTTCCGCTCCGAGCGGCCTCCTAGGTGACGGTGCCCGGGGCCGGGACGGCATGGGGTTGTGGCTTTCGCCACTTCTTCATCCGTTGCCAAACGACGTAAGTGATCCCTCCGAGTGGAATCTGGATGCCGTAAGTCAACGCTCGGAACACCAGAACTGCAGCTACGACCCGCGCGTGGGCTCCACCCGCCAGCACGAGGCCCTGGATGTAAGCCGCCTCGACCACGCCCAGACCACCTGGCGTGAACGGCACCGCCGAGGCGAGCCGTCCGAACGCGAATACTGCCAGCACCTGGGACCAGCTCACTTGGGCTCCCGAGACACCTAGGTAACGCAGCGCCAGCAACAACACGAGAAACAACGAGAGGTGGCTCACCACGGTGGACACCGTCATAGGCAACCATCGCCGCGCCACGAGCGTGTTGGTTTGCTTACGGAAACGCACCGCGTCGTCTCCCCACGAAACAACGGGTGGCTTGCGGAGCAGCTTGCGCACTGCCGAAACGGCCCGGCCCACGCGAGAGCCGATCGAGAAAGCGAGCTCTTTCTTCCACAGGATGAGCGCGAAGCATGCAATCGAACCCAGCAGAGCTGCGAGACCGATCATGGCCGGGAACAGAGACGCACCGCTGGCATGTCCGGTGACGGCCAGAAGTGCGAACGCGATGAGGGGCAGCCCAAGCTTGAGAAACATGTTCCACACACCAGTATCGAGAGTGAACAGGACGATGTCGGTGTCAGAGAAGCCCCAGGAGCGGAACATCGCGTAGGCGATTCCGATGGCCAGAGCCCCCCCACCCGGCAGTGTGTTGGCCACCGACGTAGAAGTCTGATTGTTGACTGCTGCTTGTGCAAGGGAAAGTCCGGGCATGAACGCGACCATCTGTGTCCAGTAAGTGAGGATGTTCAGGCAGGTGGCTGCGGCCAGGACCGCAAGTTGCATCGCGGTTAGATCCTTGACCGTCGCCCACACGTCCGAGTAGCTCGCGATCGTTGGAACGAAGAAAAAGAAGACGCCGACGATGATCGCCAGAGAGATAAGGATCTCCACGACTCGGATCGCGGTCTTCTTGGCCCCGCGACGGACTGGTTCCGTGGGTGGGGGAGTGATCTGTTGGGTCATCACATCGCCCCCTCGATCCCCTCGATCCAGCCTGCGTTCATGGTTACAGCTTCAACCCGGTGTTCTTGAGGTAATTCGAGGCGATGTCGCCCCGGGAGTTCAAACCGAGGGACAGAGAAGCCTCTTCCGGCGAGGCGGCCCCGCCGCCTGAGCCGAGGAGGAATCGGTCTGTGACACAACCGCCCGCAAAGACGTAATAGGTGATGTGTTTCGGTGGGGAGCCATCCGTGGGCACCGGCCCTATGCGGGTGAACGCACGGACTCCAGGCTGCGCCGGTATCTCCGTAACGCGGGACGTATCGCAGTGTCCCGAGAGGGTCACCTCCACGGCATGCATCCCCATGACGTTGGTGTTGAGGTAGAACCGGGTAGATCCATCGTGGACGGCCATTCCGCCGAAGTACCAGCCCGCCGGAAGCGTCTTGAGACAAGGAACGAGCGATGCCGAGGGGACGGACTGTGTCTCGAGGATCAACTGTTCACCCTGGAAGCGATCACATATAGGCGGCTTTATCGCCACCGTGTACGAAGCTTGCGTTCCCTGCGGTGCGGGGAGGAGTCCGGCTCCGGGCAGGTTCGTCAGAATCGTTATCACGGCTATCAACGTCACAGCGAGCACGCCAACAGTCGCACCAACGCGCCGCCAGCTCCAGCGCTGTATGGCGATGGGATGTCGATGAGGAGCAAGCTCTCGGAAGCGTGCTACGAGGTCGCGGCGATCCTTGCGCAGCATGTTTCTTGACTGGCTAGGCATGGTCACTCCGCGGGTCGCGGCGAATGCCTCGGCGATCTCATCGGAAGTGAAGAAGCGAAGGGCTCTTTCATAGACGAGATCTGCATCCGAACGCAGGGCGAGGACGAGCATCATGTTGGCGAGATCGACAGCTTGCCGCCACGGTGACGGGCGCACCTCGCCGAAAGCAACATCGATGAGGTGGACCTTGCCGTTCGCTACCAAGATGTTGGAAGGTTTGATGTCCCGGTGCGCGATGCCTGCATCCCAAAGCGCGCGCACAGTAGCTAAAGCGTCATCGATGACTGCGTTGGTGACCTCGGTTTCCAGCAGCTCCTTTCCGCCCTCAACGAAGCCCGTTACAAGGAGGTACTCGCGCTCCGGGGTGATCTCGGCGAACCCATAGGGCTCCGGTACGTGGAGCCCGCCATCTCGCATCACCCGCAGCATGTAGTCCTCGTACTGCACCAACCGGCGCACCGTTGAGAAAGAACCCTCGTCCTCGAGGCGGCCATATAGGAGGGTGCGCCCGAGCTTGTACCAGCGATCGGCCCTCAGATGGGTTTGCGCGTACAGCTTGGCGAATAGGTAGGTGTTCGGCTCTCCGTCCACGCACAGTCTCAAAGGGGTTGATCCACCTGAGCCGGCCAGCCCGACGGGTTCCATGCTGACAACGCTGATGCCTAGTTGGTCTTCCAATGCCCTGTGGATCGCTTTCCCCCGTGCTCCTCCTATGTCGAGATGGGCAGCGCGGCCCCGGCGGTACGTAACGGGAAACGATTCGTTGGGGCAGTAGTACCTGAAGGCGACGAGTGGAATGGCAATGCCCAAGATCGCTGCGAATATGACGTCGGTGGGGTGATCGACGGCAAGGTAGAGCCGGGCGATCGCGAGCGCTCCGATGAGGAGAGCGCTTGTCCATTTCGCCACGGTCCTGGGCCGTCCCGGCGGCACCAGCGAATACGAGATCCCGATCAGTGTCGCTGCCAGAGTCGCAACGGGCCGGGATGGCATCGAGGATCCCTGCCAGTGCCCAAGGATCTCGACTCCCACCGGGCGAGCGCGAGTGAAGATAAGCGACAACTCAGTCGTCACCCATCCCACCGTCAGGATGGCCCCGAGGAAGACGAAGAAGTGACGGAATCTCTTGAAGAGCAGCAGCGTCAGCAGGGTGCCCCAGCGCAAGATCCCGATCGTCCACGCTGAGCTCAGGGCGTGGACCCCCCTCATCACCGAGGTCAGAAAGCCGCTCCGGATAGAGGCAAGCCCGCGCAGAAACGCAGCATCACTGCGGTCGATCCAGGCGCCGGTATTCGTCAGCGCCACCAACGTGAGTATCAACATCACGAGACCGGCAGCGAGCAGCCAGTAGCGGCCGGTGGACTGCAGTTGACGCGGCAGCGCCGGCGGCTCGCCAGAGGGCCGCCGCCTCCGGCGAGAAGTCGATATCCCTGTTAGGTCCAGACGGCCCCGATCCGTGAGGTCGCCGACGGTGGTGCCGTCGTCTCTCTCGACCGCAGCCGAAGAAGAGCCCGGAATGGTTGCGGATCCTTCCGAGTGGGGCCTCATCAGATGATTCCCCGCCCCTTGAGCCATTGCAGGGCGACACGGGAAGCCGATCTTCCGTTCACCTGGACCTTGACGTTGAGCCGGCGCAAAGTGTCTGTCGAAAGCTTCCTGGTGACTTCATCGATCAGACGAACCACACCTCCCCCATGCTCCTTGAGAACCTTACGACTCACTACCGGAACGACGTTGTCGGGCGGCTGTAGCCCCCGGTCATCCCGAAGCAGCACGAAACCATTCGACACGATGTTCGGATCCGTAGTGAACAACAAGCCGACGTCTACCAGGCCGCTCTGCAGGGAGGAGACAGTAACCGGTCCTCCGGCGTCGAGCGCCTCGAACTTCTTGAAGTGCAGGCCGTAGGTGCGTTCGAGGCCCGGCAAGCAGAAGGGACGACTCTCGCATTCTGCCGGGCCGCCGAACACGAGTTTGGAGGCGACGGGTTTGAGGTCGCTCACCTTTCGCAGGTTGTAGCGGGCCGCAGTCGCCTCGCTGACAACGATGCCGTTCTCATCCTGAGCTGGGGCGAGGGCAAGAGGGTCGACTCCCTTCTTTTTGAATGCATGAGTGAGTTGCCGGAAGAGGTACGCGCGCCGCGCGTCTACGTCCGCCTTGCCGAGCGTGACAAATGAGAGGGCACTGCCGAGGTACTCGGGCACGATGTCGACCCGCCCCTGCTGAAGAGCCGGTTCGATGACTTCACGCGGGCCTAGGTTGAAGGCCCGCCTTACGGGATAGCCGTGGTACTGCAACACGGTGGCATAGAGCTCGGACAGCAACTCGCTTTCTGCAAAATCGAAAGAGGCAACAATGATCGCCCCACGCGGTGCGCCGGCAGGTGCCTTCGCGGTTCCCGCGCCGGGGGAGCAGGCTGCAGAGGCAAGCAGAGCCAGGGCCGCGACGAGAGCCTTTCTCATCTCAGGCCTTGAAAGGTCGTGTAGTTCTCTTGGAGTGTGTCGAGGAATCGTTTGGGGGATTCCAGACCCGACATCAGATTCTGCACCCCTGCCGTGATCGTGCCGTAGAAAGTTGGGGTCGCGTAATCGAGGTACGGAACCACGCCATTGTGTTTAGAGATCGTTCTCCACGCCGCGAAGATCTCGTGCAGGGGGCTGCCGGTCGGGATATGACGGCTCGGGAATGACATAGCCGGCAGCCCGCCGGCGGCGATGATGACCCGCTCCGCGAGCGCATCGGTCAGGAGATCGATATACGCCGCCGCAACGTTCGGATGACGTGACTGATCTGTAATGGCGAAGGCAAGGCCCTCCCCTCCCGTTGCGACCGGAGTTTTGGCTACATCCTGTGGGGGCATTGGAAAGAATCCGACGTTCCCCGGCATACGGCGGTCGAGGTCTTCCGCCAACCAGGTTCCCGTGATCAAGAAAAGCCCCTGACCGCGCGTGAATCTCTTCCACGCGTCGTCGTAGCCGATGCCTTCGAAGTGGCGTGCGAAGTAGCCTCTGTCAACCCACTCTCGAAGCTTGGACGCCGCTAGGAGATTCTGCTCCGTGTCGAACGCGATATCGGATCGCCCCAGAACCAGGTCTCGCAGATTGCCCGGCGGCGTGAACTCGTTCTGCAGCGCTTGCCACTCGTGTATGCCTGGAAACTTGTCCAGGTTGCCGAATTGGATGGGTACCTGGCCGGCGCGTTGCGCCACCTCTAACTCGCTCTCGAACTGGGAGAGGGTTCGGGGGACTTTGAGCTTCAAAGATCGCAATCTGCTCTTGTTGTAGTACACGCCCACCAACTCGCCCTCTTGCGAAAGACCGAACAGGCTGCCCTCTCCGAATCGCCGTCCGTCGCCTGAAAAGCTGTTGAAGTCGAGGAGCGAGCGCGGGTAACGCCCCCTCCAGTGATAGAGGTGCGCGTAGCCGTCGAGGGGACGCAGCAATCCCGCGCGAACGAGCTGCCCCATATCGGCCCATCCCTGGTTCACCTGCACCACGTCGGGCAGCCGGCCCCCCGATACCGCGTTCTGCAGCCGGCTCTTGAGGTCGAAGAAGGACCGGGCTACTCGGTGGATGGTGACGTTCGGATAGCGCCTCTCGAACATTCGGTTCAGCTTTGTGATCTCAGCCTCTTGCGCCGCTCGGACATCTTGGTCCCAAACGGTCAGGGTGACGTGGCCGGTGGTGATGCCGCTCTGGATGCGACGCGGTTTCGGACCTGATTCGGAACTGGATCGTGGGCCTGGAGAGCCTTGGCACGCGGCAGAAAAGAGAGATAGCGCCACAGCCGCTGCCGCCACCCGCGTCGAGCGATGGACTGCCTTATTCGTTGAGCCCCCCTTCCAGCGCGTTGCTTGTGCTGGTAATAGTCCCATCTAGGGGGCGCCCCGGGATGGGAGCCCGGCTCCCCTTATCCTGACTGCCTTGAAACGGCGCATCTTGGGAAAGGGTGGACCCCGATTGAATAGATCCAGCCGCCGCTTCTTTCTTCACCGCCGTCCTGCTCACGCGGTGCGCTTCGTGCTCGCGCTGGTTCTGCTGGGCCTCTCTGCGATCCCGGTTCGCCGGAACCATGTCGGGCCTCTGGAAACCCACATCTTCCATCTCATAAATGGCCTTCCGGGATCGTTCTATCCGGTCCTGTGGGCGATCATGCAGCTCGGCAATGTCATCGCTGCCTTCGTCGCGGCGGCGGTCGCGCTCATCTTCCGAAAGGTCCGCCTCGCCGTCGACTTTCTCCTCGCCGGCGGCGGCGCCTGGCTGCTTGCGAAGCTCGTCAAGCAATTTGTGGACCGAGGCAGGCCGCCGCAGCTCCTTCAACACGTGATCGTCCGAGGAGGAACGCTGTCCGGACACGGATATGTGTCGGGCCATGCTGCGACCGCTGCGGCTCTAGCCACCGTCGCCTATCCCTATTTGGGAAAGCGCACACGGATCGTGGTCATCGTTCTTGCCGCGATCGTTGCCTTCGCCAGGGTCTACGTCGGAGCCCATCTGCCCCTTGACGTGGTGGGTGGGGCGGCGATGGGGTGGGCGATCGGCTCGCTCGTCCACTTGCTGTTCGGAGCGCCGCCACCGCGGCGCCGTCACACGGCGAGCCAGCGCCTGGAGATCGGTCGCATGCAGTTGGGGTCCTAGGGGCGGCGGAATCGCTCGGCTCGTGAGAGCGTTCTGGGATCGAGAGACGTAACCTGGGAGGCGAAGTGAAACTCGAAGGGATCCACCACGTAACCGCAATCACCGGAGACGCGCCCCAGAACGTTGATTTCTATGCCAGCCTCTTGGGGTTGCGTCTGGTCAAGAAGACGGTCAATCAGGATGACCCCACCGTCTATCACCTCTTCTATGCGGATAAACGCGGAAGCGCTGGCTCCGACATCACTTTCTTCGAGTACCCGGGAGCGCCGCGCGGTCGCGCAGGCGACGGCATGGTGCATCGCGTCGTCTTCCGCGTCCCCTCTGCAGAGGCCCTCGACTGGTGGAAGGATCGCCTTATCACCGCAGATGTCTCTGCGGAGCGTACCGGCGACTCGTTGCTGTTCTCCGACCGGGAGGGCCTGGACCTCGAGCTCGTCCTCGATAGTTCGGGGGACGAACCGCTCTCAGCCGAGCATCCGGAGGTCCCTTACGCGTATGCGATCTCGGGATTCGACGGCGTCAGGGCGTATAGCAGCTCGCCGGAGGCAAGCCGCTCGTTGCTCGAGGAGACGCTTGGGTTTGTTGCGGATGGCGCCGATTCATGGATCGCACGGGGCAATCAGCGCGGCGGTTTCTATACCTACGACGAACCTCCGGCGGAGCGCGCTCTGAGCGGGGCGGGCACTGTTCATCACGTGGCCTGGGCGTCGCCGATCCCCGATCACGAGGCATGGCGCGAGCGGGTGGCCGCGGCGGGTGCAGCTCCGACTCCGATCATCGACCGCTTCTATTTCCGATCGATCTACTTCCGTGAACCCTCGGGGGTGTTGTTCGAGATCGCGACCATCGGTCCCGGTTTCACCGCCGACGAAGATCTCGAGGCGCTTGGTATGCGGCTGTCGCTCCCACCCGACTTTGAGCATCTACGGGACCGCCTGAAAGACATCCTGACCCCGCTGCCCGACCCGTCGGCCCCCGCACGGGCGCCCTCCTGAACACCGAGCACCAACAGAGCCGCGGTTCGCTAAGGCACTTCTAGATGAGCCATGTCACCGACTGGCTGCTGGGCCTGCACGGTTGGGTGGTTCTCGCGGTTGTATTCGCTCTTCCCGCTCTCGAAGCCTCTGCCTTCGTCGGCTTTGTCTTTCCCGGCGAGATCGCTGTTCTCCTCGGTGGGGTACTGGCATACGAACATCGGGCTCCGCTGATTGCAGTTATTGCAGCTGGAGTAGCGGGCGCCATCGTCGGTGACAGCATCGGATACTTCGTTGGCGTGCGCTGGGGACGCAAGATCTTGAACGGAACGGTAGGCCGCTTTTTCAGCGAGGAGCATCTGGATTCTGCCGAGCGGTACATGGCCAATCGCGGCGGCAGGGCGGTTTTCCTTGGGAGGTTCACCGCCGCGCTACGGGTGTTCATCCCCGGACTGGCAGGTATGTCAAGCATGCACTACCCGACCTTTCTCGTTTACAACGTAGCCGGCGGCACGGTGTGGGCGACGGGCTTCGTGCTGGCCGGCTACGCGGCAGGGAGCGGCTGGCGTGAAGTCGAGCACTTCGCGGGGCGCGCCAGCCTGCTATTGCTTCTTGCTTTTGTCTTCGTGGCGCTTGCTGCGTACGTTGTGCGATGGATAAAGAACCACGCTGAGCAAACGCGCGCGTTTCTGGCCAAGCAATATGGACGGCCGTGGATCCAGCGGATCCGAGAACACTACGAAACGCAGTTGCGCTTCTTGATGCGCCGCTTTCATCCTGAAGGAGCGTTGGGTCTCTCCCTGACGATAGAGATCCTCTTCATCGGCGCAGCGGGGTGGATGTTGGGCATCATCGGTCAAGACGTCGTGGCCCGCGACGACCTCGAGCTCGTCGACGTTCCGGTGAACCATTTCTTTATCCACCATCGCGAGCCGTGGCTGACCACTCTGATGCGAGCGATCACTACGCTCGGCAGCGCACGGGTCTTGCTGCCTGTTGCCCTCGTAGCGGGTGTTGTCTGGTGGCTCAGGTCGCACAGCTTTCGTCCGGGCCTGGTGTTGCTGGCTGCTTACGCAGGTGCGGTGGCCTTGTCGGATGCCCTAAGACTCCTGGTGGACAGACCAAGGCCCCCGATCGCGCACATGGTCGGCCACTTCACAGGATCGGCGTTTCCCTCTGGTCATGCTGCGCAATCGATAGCCGTCTATGGGGTCCTGGCGGCGCTTCTCGCAGGTTCGGGCGCGTCGTGGACAACCAAGGTGATGTCGTGGTCGGCCGCCTTCGCGTTGGCAGGGATCATCGGACTGTCACGGATCTATCTCGGCGCGCACTGGTTCACGGATGTTCTGGCCGGGTGGGCGCTCGGCGCATTGTGGTTGTTCGCTCTCGTCACTGCTCTGCGAACCCGAGATCGATTGCGGGGTTCGGCTCCTCAAGGGATCATCGCGGTACGGCCCACTTCTCCCGCGTAAGGAATTGCTCGGGTTCCGTCCCTTGTCCAGGTTCGTCGACCGCGCCGAATGGGCCAAGATCTAGACGTGGTTTCTTAGCAAGAGTTCCTTTGGATGCGGTTCCAGGTAGGTCTGCCCGGCCAAGTAGCCGACGTCGTAGAGGCGGACGTAATGACCGAGCAAGGTGATCGGAACGACCAGCGGCACGAGCCCGTTGCGGTAGTCGCCGATCGCTTCGGCCAGAAGCGAGCGAGCTTCTGGAACGACAACCTTCTTGAAGTGGCCAAGCGCGTGCTCCAGGACATTGGTGTGCTTGGCGCGAGTTGCCTTTGTCTCGAGTGCAGCCATGAACAGCTGCGTGTAGGCGGCCTGTAACTGCGCGGGGGCCGTAGTTCCGGCGTCGGCAACGAGTTGCCCGATCTCCCGATGGAACTTGGGTGAGTGGGAGAGCAGCTGCAACTTGTGCGCGGTATGAAAGGCGACGAGGTCCCTGGGCTTCCAACCGAGCGAGAACAGATCCTTGAGCCGGCGGAAGGCAAAGACCTTTTCGATGAAGCTCTCGCGCAGGACGGGATCGGATAAGCGTCCTTCTTCCTCTACGGGAAGCGCGGGCCATGCCGAGGTGACCGCGTGAGCGAACAGGCCCCGGCCTCCCGCGCCCGGCATCCCCGACTCGTTGTAGACGCGGACCCGGTAGAGGCCGCAGCTCGGTGAACCCTTCTTGAACACGTAACCGCACAGATCGGCCTCCGCCAGCTGCGCAACGCGGGAGAGCGAGAACCTCTCCATGCTGTCGGTGATGTCCGTTCCGGTTTTTGGGGCCACCATCCGCAGACCTTGCGTGGAACCCTCCAGCCGCAGGCTGTCGCGCGGCGTGGGCAGACCAACCTCGACCTCAGGGCAAACGGGCAGCCACTGAACGAACCTGCCGAAGGTGTCCGTGAGGAAGTCATTGCGCTTGTGGCCACCGTCGTAGCGCACCTCACGGCCGAGGAGACAGCTCGAGATCCCGATCACAACAGGCTGGTCGGAGGCCCACGTTGGAGTTGTCGATCTACGAGCGACTGCGGTCACAGCGAGTATGAACGCGCCACGAGTGCGTCGAACACCCGGTCGGGGAGTAAGCGGCGCGCCGTGATCAGGACGCGCGCACCAGCAGTGACCGGATAGCGGGTCTTCGGTCGCGGCGTGGAGATCGCTTTACTCACGATCTTGGCGACCGACGCCGGATTCGCCGGTCCCCCGATCATCCTGTAGCGATAGGCGCCGTGGATCTTCAACATCACTTTTTGATTGAACAACCCGTAGGGACTGTCATCGACTTCCGTTCCTGCCACGGTTGCCAGCGCAGTGTCACCGAATCCCGTTTGTATGAGGCCTGGTTCGATCACGATGACATTGACGCCAAACGGAGCCACCTCGAGGCGAAGGGCGTCGCTGAGTGCTTCCACCGCGTGCTTGCTGGCGTGATAGAAGCCGCCTCCGGGGAGTGTCAACTTGCCCCCCATCGAACTCATGTTCACTAACTTGCCCCAACCTTGCCGCCGCATGCCGGGCAGAACGAGCTGAGTAAGCGTCACGAGCCCGAAGAAGTTCGTCTCGAACTGCAGCCGCACGTCATCCATCGGGGTGGTCTCGACCGCTCCGTGCAGGCCGAACCCCGCGTTGTTCACCAGCACGCCCACTGCACCTTCGGCAGCCTCGATCGCAGCCACCGCTGCAGTCATCGAGTCCCGGTCCGTCACATCGAGCGCCAGCAGGCGGCAGCCTTTCGCCTCGAGATCTGCGATGGAGCCTGTATCGCGGGCGCTCGCGTACACAGTCCACCCACTCGAAGCCAGGCGCACCGCGGTAGCCCGTCCGATGCCCGAGGAGCATCCGGTGATCAGAACGGCTTTCGACGGCGCAGGCACCGCCCGACCTTACCGGGGAGGGATGCGCGTCAGACGTGGACCTCGCTGCGAGCGATAGCTCGCGCCTACCTGCTTCAGCTTGTCGTGAGTCTGCTGCATAGTCCGCGCGATCCGAGGTAGTCAGCGGGGACCTGTTGGGCCTACCTTCCACTTTCGACCAGGTGGACAGGGACGGGACGGCATAAGGTCCCCGAGCAGTGCCAGGCAGAGCGACCAATCAAGAGATATAGAAAGCCACGAACAGTCGACAGTCAATAGAGGAGTAAACCTTGGAAAGGCCACCCGGCTCGGGCCGCTCGAGCACCTTCGCGACCGAGCTTTTTCGGCCCTTGCCGGCTCGTTATGACCTTGCGGCCGAGCTGCTTTCCTTCGGGCAGAACGCCCGGTGGCGCCGGCGGATGGCCGATCGCATCGTCGAGGTCGATCCGCAGCTCGTCTGCGACGTTGCAACCGGGACCGCAGGCGTCGCCCTTCAACTCGCGGCCCGCACGCATGCCCGGATTGTGGGGGTGGACGTATCCGAGGAGATGCTTATGCGAGGGCGTGACAACGTCGCTCGATCGAATATGACCGGCCGGGTCGAACTCGTAATGGGAAACGGGCAGCAGCTTCCGTTCGCGGACGCCACCTTCGACGCGTTGACCTTCACCTATCTCTTCCGCTACGTCGAGGACCCATTCGCGGCACTTCGCGAGCTCACGCGCGTTGTGAAACCGGGTGGCAGGATCGCCGCCCTGGAGTTCTATGTTCCGCCCAACCCGCTGTGGCGCCGATTGTGGTGGTTCTACACGCGAGCCGTGCTTCCGACGGCAGGTGTCGCGGTGGGAAAGGGTTGGTACGAGGTGGGCAGGTTTCTCGGCCCCAGCATCTCTGAGCACCTCCGGCGCTTCCCGCTGGAAGCTCAGATCCGCGCGTGGCTCGACGCGGGCATAGGCGGATTCGGGTATGAACAGATGAGTCTCGGGGGAGGCATCGTCATGTGGGGCACGAAGCTTGCGAGCTAGCTCCGATCCACCGCCGGCGTTCTATGCGGCTCAGCCCGGCGGATGGCGGGACTGGTGGACGCTTCTTCATCCCCCTTACACCTTGTGGAACCTGTCGTACGTGGCGATCGGCGGGGCGCTCTCTCCGCAGTTCACACTGTGGAGACTGGGCGAGGTCCTGGGCGCGTTCTTCCTCGGCCTCGGAGTCAGCGCTCACGCGCTTGATGAGCTGAACGGCAGGCCTTTGCGGACCCAGATCCCCGACCAGTGGTTGATCGCTGCGGCTGCGGTTGGACTCGTTGGAGCCGTGGCCTTGGGCATCAAGGGTGCGACCGAGGTGGGTTGGGAGCTGGTTCCCTTCATCGTAATCGGTGTCTTCGCCGTTCTCGCTTACAACCTCGAGTGGTTCGGCGCCCGCTTCCATACCGACGCTGGGTTCGCGTTGGCTTGGGGTGCCTTTCCGGTGGTGGCTGGATACTTCGCCGAAGCAGATCGCATCGATGCTGCCGTCGTGCTGGTGGCGGCGTTCGCGTTTGGGTTATCTCTCACCCAGCGAGTCTTGAGCACGCAAACGCGATTTCTCCGACGCCGCGTGCGCCATGCCAGCCTCCAGCTCGAGCTCGCCGAGGGCGAGGTGCGCGAACTTGACCGGGCAGGGCTTTTACTGCCTTTCGACATGGCGCTGAAGACGATGTCGTGGGCCATGGTCGCGCTCGGCGCTGGCCTCGTCCTGGCTCGGATGTGGAGATGAGCGCGTCCTGTAGAAAGGTGCTGATCGGCGGGGCTAGATTGACGACTTAGGACAACAGAGGGAGGACCGGGTGCGAGCATTTCGGGAGGTGAGCGGCTGATGTGCAGGAGCATCAAGACTCTCCGCACGCAAGAAAGCGTTTCCGATGAAGAGGTACGGGCGGCGGCTCTTCAGTTCGTCAGGAAAGTGAGTGGATACCGTCAACCTTCCCAGGCCAACCGAGAGGTGTTCGATCGCGCTGTGCTCGACATAGCCGACGTGACGCGGACGATGCTCGATGACCTCATCGTCGGCGCTCGCGCCAAGGAACCAACACCAGCCTGACGAGCGACGCTCGCGTTTCGCGCTCGCCCGCACGAGCGGAGTAGCGCCTTGGGATGGTGAGGAAACTTCTCGGGACGCTAGGGAACCCGGCGCGACGCCGCTACCGATTCCAGCGCTTCCCTGTCCAGCCTTTCCTTCCGCACCACTGCGATCCTGCAAGGCGTAACCGCTCGTAGCGTGGCGGTTCTGCGCCCGTCCGATAGCCCGGCTAGCTCACCCAATAGAGCACCCGGACCCAGCTCTGTGATCGCCTCTCCGTCCTTCTCGACCCGCATCACGCCGTCGAACAGAAGGAAGACGTCATCGCCCTG
Source organism: Actinomycetota bacterium (assembly GCA_034667545.1). GTDB lineage: Bacteria > Actinomycetota > CADDZG01 > CADDZG01 > WHSQ01 > DATAPE01. The sequence continues at coordinate 5,949 of JAXDJR010000044.1, read as the reverse complement.
GTCACCTTGCTCGACGAGAGTCTTGTCTGCAGCGACGCGCCGGAACTCAGGCTTCGAATCGATGATCACCTTCGACAGCTCGCGCTCGAGCGCCGATTCGATCTCGGTTACGAGTGCCTCCGAATCCTGTCCTCCCCACGGAGTCCCTTGTCCGAACGCTTCTCGATACCAGTTCTTGAAGTCGATGAGGCCGACTTTGGCGCTCAACTTTCCGTCCTTGTCAAAGATCCAGTGACGCGGGAAGGAGCTCGCTCCCACAACTTCGAACGAAGATGACCCGTCGGAGGAGATCGTGAGCGCGAGCGTCGTCCACGCAGTAGGTGCCGCGATCTGTACGAACGGCGGCCGGTTCACCGTTCTAGGCGCTGCAAGACCGGTCCTGCCTCCTGCCGTTTGCACGAAGCGAACCGATGTGTCACCCACTTCAGGATCGGGTCGCAGCTCAGGAAAGGGCACTCCCGGGAATACCTTTGCTTTGGGACCGAATTGGATGCGCGTCGAGCCGATATGGCCCCTGCCCGAGTGACCGAAGTCCGTGATCTTTCCGTCTTCCACTCCGATCCATGCGCTCAGTTCGTTCGCAAAGCGAAAAGCGTCGGCCTCTCGCAGTTTCTCGATGTCGTCGAGAACGTCAGGTGGGGGGAGATCGTAGTGAGCCACACCTCTCTGGAACGGAAGTTTTGGCATCCCCTTGATCGCTTCGAGCGGTATCCACGAAATCGATGTGACCTTCGATTCGATCTTCACGTCGCCCCCTATGAGAGTGCCGCCCTTGCAAGGATGAGGATATTGCGTTCGCCGCCGGTGCGCGAATCGGCACCGGTTACGCTCGGTACGTAATGTCCGAGTTGCCCACAGGGATCGTCACGGTTCTGTTCTCGGATATCGAGGGCTCGACACGGATGCTTCAGCGGTTGGGCGACCGTTACGGCCAGGTTCTTGAAGAGCATCAGCGTCTTCTCCGTGCTGTCATCGCAGCACATCGGGGTCATGAAGTAAGTACTCAAGGTGACGCCTTCTTCGTTGCCTTCGGATCGGCCCGAGACGCCATCCACGCCGCTGCCGAGGCGCAGCGGTCGCTGGCACGCCATCCCTGGGCGGCGGGCGAGGCGATCTCGGTGCGCATCGGCCTGCACACCGGTACCCCGACTCCGCTGCCTGGCGACTACTGGGGTCTGGACATCCACAGAGCCGCCCGCATCTGCTCCGCTGCCCACGGGGGGCAGATCCTCGTCTCCGAAGAGACGTATCGCGCTGCGGGCGAAGGGCAGCCGGACGTCGACTTTTGGGATCTGGGACGCCACCGATTGAAAGACCTGAAAGAGCCAGAGCATCTCTTCCAAGTCGTCGGAGACGATCTCGCCTCCTCCTTCCCACCGATCCAGAGTCTCGAGACCCCCTCGAACTTGCCCGCGCTGACCAGCTCTTTCGTGGGCCGGGCGCGAGAGCTGGAAGAGGTACAAGCGTTGCTTCGTCGGGCTGACGTACGACTCGTGACCTTGATAGGCCCGGGGGGCACGGGCAAGAGCCGGCTCTCCCTTCAGGTCGCAGAGAACGTTTTGAGCGATTTCCCGGACGGAGTGTTCCTCGTCAACCTCGCTCCGGTCGAGCATGCCTCCCTCGTGGCTGCGACGGTCGCTCAAAGCCTCGGTATCCGAGAGCGGGGTGACGAGCCCGTCCTTCAGGATGTAAAGCGTCACTTGGAACGCCGTCACATGCTCCTGCTGCTGGATAACTTCGAGCACGTGCTGGGGGCCGCGTTGATCGTGACCGAGCTTCTATCCGCCGCCCCCCGGCTGAAGGTGCTCGTCACGACGCGAGCTGCCTTGCGGCTCACAGGAGAGCAGGAGTATCAGGTTCCACCTCTTCCCGTACCGGAAGGGAGCGTCGATCTTGCGACTGCCAAATCATCCGATGCAGTGTCGCTATTCGTCCAGCGGGCCAAGGCTGTGCGCCCTGACTTCGAGCTCACTGTTAGCGACGTTCCCACAGTTGTGGAGATCTGCTCGCGCTTGGACGGATTGCCGCTCGCGTTGGAACTTGCCGCGGCTCGAACCAAGCTGCTCCCTCTTTCTGCACTCTCGAAGCGGCTGGATCAACACCTTCAACTGCTCACCGGCGGAGGCGCCGATCGCCCCGAACGCCAGCAAACACTTCGCGCGACCATCGACTGGAGCTACACACTTCTCGGCGAGGACGAGCAGCGATTGTTCCGCCGCTTCTCGACGTTCATGGGCGGCTGCACGCTGGAAGCCGCCGAGGCCGTGCTCGATGGCGACGGCTCGGGATCCCTAGATGTTTTCGACGGTGTGGCATCGCTTGTCGACAAAAGCTTGCTCGCTCAAGCCGCCGGCACCGCGGTAGAAGAGCGGCTCCGCATGCTCAGGACGGTTCGTGATTTTGCTTTCGAGCAGTTACTTGCAACGGGTGAGGCCGATGCGGTCCGGTTGCGACACGCGCGGTATTTCTCTGACCTCGCCGAAGCCGCCGAGATGGAGTTGAACGGTGAGCACGAGAACGATTGGCTTCTCCGCCTCGACGCTGAATACGCGAACGTGCGCGCTGCCCTCACGTGGTTGCTCGAGAGCGAAGACTCCACCCGACAGGGGAATGCGCTCCTTGCTTTGCGACTCTCGGGCGCTCTTGGCAGGTTCTGGTACCGCCGCTCTCGTCTGATCGAAGGATCGCACTGGCTGGAAGAAGCCATCGCTAATGATCCCGGAGGCTTTCCGGCGGAGCGCGCCAAGGCTCTGTACAACCTCGGCGTTTTGCTAGAGGAGCGGTCACAGGAGCAGCGCGCAGTCCAACTCTTCAACCAGGCCCTTTCCATATACCGCGAGCTGGACGACGGCAAGAGAATCGCAGGAACCCTGAACAGCTTGGGCGTGGCTGTTTCCGCGATGGGCGAACTCGACGAAGGCCGACTCTATTTGGAAGAGAGTCTTACCCTCAAGGAGCGGGACGGTGACACGGAGGGGATGGCCACGTCGCTTGGAAACCTTGCCGTGCTGGCAATGGAGGCGGGCCAGCTGGACCGGTCCGTGGAACTGTTCGATCGAAGCATCGAGCTGTCCAGGAGGGTCGACGACGGATGGGGCGTTGCCATAGGCACGAGCAACCTCGCTGTTGTCATCCTCGAGCAGGGCGACACGGTGCGCGCGCGGGAGCTGGCCACGGACGCCCTGTCCAGGTTTCGCGAGCTCGGCGACCGGGACGGGGTTGCCGAGTGTCTCGAGACGTTCGCCGCCCTCGCAGTTGTTGGCTCTCACCCGGAGCTTGCAGGGCGCCTCGCCGGAGCAGCTGCGTGTTTGCGAGCCGAGTTGGATAGTCCCAAGCGCCCCGTCGACCAGGAATGGTTGGACGGATATCTGATCAGGGCCAAGGCTCAGCTACCCGAGGGTGAGTACGAGAAGGCGGTTTCCGCGGGAAAGGGCCTGTCTCCCGACGCCGCCTTGGAGCTTGCCTCGGTTTCTAGCTCGTCCTGGGAATCTTCGCCGTCTCAGGAATAAAGCCCCTGCTATCGTCTGTTGAAACGGAACGTACCCGTATCGGATCTAGGAAGGGAGCGCCGGTGACCGACGCTGTTTATGACAAGAGATGGTGGACCCTGGGCGTGCTGTGCTTCTCACTGCTGGTCATCGGGCTCGACAACACGATCCTGAACGTGGCCCTGCCCACATTGGTGAAGGACCTTCACGCCACCGCCAGCCAGTTGCAGTGGATGGTCGATGCCTACGTGCTCGTCTTCGCCGGGCTGCTGCTGACATCGGGCGCCCTTGGCGACAGGTATGGCCGCAAGCTCGCGCTCAACGCAGGCATGTGGCTGTTCGCGGCGGGGTCTATCGCTTCTGCGTTCTCCGGATCCGCGGGGATGCTCATCTTCTCCCGGGGCACTATGGGGATAGGTGGCGCTCTCATCATGCCTTCGACCCTGTCCATCCTCACCAACGTCTTCCCCCCCAAGGAAAGAGGACAGGCGATCGGAATCTGGGCGGCGGTGTCCGGTCTGGGAATCATCCTGGGGCCGGTCATCGGGGGGTATCTGCTCGATCACTTCTGGTGGGGCTCGGTCTTCCTGATCAACGTCCCGATCATCGCCATTGCGCTCGTCTCGGGCTGGTTCCTCATTCCGGAGTCCAAGGATCCCGAGGCACGCCGGCTCGATCCGGTGGGCGCTCTGCTGTCCATCGCAGGCCTGAGCGCGCTTCTCTACGCGATCATCGAAGCTCCGGGGCGAGGTTGGACCAGTGGAACCACTCTCAGCTTCTTCGGCCTTGCCGCCGTGCTCATCGCAACGTTCATGTGGTGGGAGATCCGCAGCGATCACCCGATGCTGGACCTTAGGTTCTTCGAGAACCCCCGTTTCTCGGCAGCAAGCATGTCGATCACCCTGGTCTTCTTCGCGATGTTCGGCTCCATCTTCCTTCTGACGCAGCACCTTCAGTTCGTGCTTGGGTACACGCCTCTCCAAGCGGGTATACGGCTGATGCCGGTGGCAACCCTCATCGTGGCTGCGGCTCTCAGTTCTCGTCTCACCGATCGCTTTGGAACCAAGGTCGTCGTAGTGACCGGACTCGTGATCGTGTCGATAGCCCTGTTCCTGCTGACGACGCTCAGCATCACCTCCGGTTACCTACCGGTAGCGTTGTCGATCGCGATCCTCGGACTGGGGATGGGTACCACAATGGCCCCAGCGACAGACTCGATCATGGGCTCCCTTCCGCTTGGCAAGGCGGGCGTGGGATCGGCTATGAACGACACCACGCGCCAGGTTGGTGGCGCTCTGGGAGTTGCCATCGTCGGCTCGATCATGTCTTCGTCTTACAGCTCGCACATGGCGGCGGCGGTCAAGGGCCTTCCTGCCCAGGCGGCAGCAGCGGCTCGTAACTCTGTTGGGGCCGCTACCGCAGTTGCCCATCAGGCCGGGCCAGCCGGAGCTTCTCTGCTGCGAAGCGCGCACATAGCGTTCATCAACGCCATGGGCGATGCGGTGATGGTTGCGGCGGTCGTGGCGCTGCTAGGCGCGATTGTCTCGCTGCTGTTCCTTCCTGCTCGTCCTGTAGAGGAGCCGGCCGCGATGGACGAGCCCGATGATCGGGAGCTCGAGGTCGTTGCCTGACCAGGTCGTGAGTCAGGTGTCGTCTGAACGGGCGAGCCACGAGGCGCGTGCTCCTGGCCGCCCGCGCAGCTTGGAGGCCGACCGGTCGATCTTGAGCGCTGCCCTCGACCGTTTTATCGAGGACGGCTATCAGGGCATGAGCATCGAGCACGTCGCCGCCCAAGCCGGCGTGGGCAAGGCGACCATCTACCGGCGATGGCCATCAAAGGAAGCTTTGATCACGGACGCAGTTGGCTCGTTCTCCGAGGAGCTCACCGCGCCCAACACCGGAAGCGTGCGCGAGGACCTGCTTGGCCTCGTCCGGCAGATCGGTGAGCTGGCTTCGTCCAGCCCTTCGGGCCGGTGCTTCGCGCGCATGGCCGGTGAGATGGGCTCGAACCCCGAGCTGGCGAAGGTCTACAAGGAAAAGGTTATCGGCCACCGCCGCGCCATAGTGGGCGAGATCATCTCTCGCGGGATCGCCCGAGGCGAGCTTCGGGAGGAGCTGGACATCGAGCTTGTCATCGACATGCTGGTCGGCCCCGTTCTGTACCGTGCTCTTATCAAGAGAGAGCAACCGGCGAAGACAGGAAGGGTCGCAGCAACGCTTATCGACACACTAATGATGGGGATCGCTACACGCGCTTAGATGGTCATCCCGCCGGGCCGTGTCCGGCGAGGTGGTATTCGCTGTATCGGGCAATCCGACGGAGGAGACATGGCATCGACTTGCGCCCATCTCAATGACCTCGAAGCGGTGACTCCCCACACGCAGGGCTGCGAGGAATGTCTCCAGAGCGGCTCGGCGTGGGTCCACTTGAGGCTTTGTCTTAGCTGCGGCCACGTTGGAT
>JAXDJR010000043.1:0-4042 GCA_034667545.1 Actinomycetota bacterium | reverse complement strand
TCACGACCTCGAATCACGCCTGTCGCACGATCTGCGTCTCCAGATGTCTCTATTGTTTCGACCGGACCTCCGGGTGGGGGAACGGGGATCGCTTCCGCGAGAGTGACCGGACGGTCACCGATGCGTGCGTCCGCCCTCATCACAACCAGCGCTCGATCCGCCAGGGATGCAAAGCGCGCTGAAGAGAACGTCAACTCCTCGTCATCCGGTCGGACCCGCTGTCGCCAAGTTCGGAACAGGATTCCCCGCCGCATATCGAGGATGCGCCTGCCTTCCACGATCTCGCCCTGGGCCAGGTCCAACGTCTCCCCATCGATGCTGAAAACCAATCTCGTCAGCTCCGGACCGGGCAGCGGTTCAAGGGTCCAGATTTCCTTCCCGGTCCGGCCAAAGATCCCGGCGACGAAGAGCGCAGGAGACGACTCGGGCGTGCCTTCCTCGAGAGATCCTCGGAGGCCCACTCGTCCATTGCCGACGGTGAACCACGATTCGACGTCTCCCTCGCGTGATGGATCGAAGCCCTCTACCTCTATGCACCATGCAGGGTCGGCGACAGGTTGAAGCAAACCCGGCACTTCTTGGATCAATTCGTCACTCCTTATATGGCTTCGACGAAACGAGCTTCCCCCGAGTACCTCCGGGCGGTCTGAGGAGATGACCCCCAAGGCCGACCAGCCGGTCACACCGGCCCGACGAGCACCGAATACTTAGCACTATCTCCCGTAGGGACCGCATACCCCGGCCCCCGAAGACGAACAGACCCTACAGGTCGTTCGACGCGGCCAGAGATCCCGAGGCCTTATCGCGTTTCAGTACCCCCGAGTAAACATCCTCGTACCCGTCAATCATCCGATCCACATCGAACTTGGCTTCGGCGCGCTGGCGGCAGGCAGCGGGATCGATCTGGTCGAGACGTCCGAGCGCCTCGGCGCATCCGGAGAGGTCGGCGCAGACAAAGCCGGTCACTCCATCCTCGACGACCTCCGGTACCGATCCTTTGTTCAAGGCCACTACGGGCGTGCCGCACGCCATCGCCTCGACCATCACGATGCCGAAGGGCTCGTGCCATTGGAGGGGAAACAAAAGACAGCGCGCCGCGGACAGCAACTCCTTCTTGCGAACCGCATTGGCTTCGCCCGTCCACTCCACGCCGGGACCCAACCGCGGCTCGATCTCCCTCGCGAAGTAGTCCTTCTCTTCTTGCTCCACGCATTTCCCAGCAAGAACGATCCGGACTCCAACCTCCCGCGCCACGTCGATGGCGAGGTGCGCGCCTTTGTCGGGACTCGCTCGTCCAAGCCACAAGACGAAGTCTTCTTTGTCAGAGCGAAACGGATATTCATCGACCCAGATCGCATTGTGAACGGTAGCAACCCACGAGAGATGCGGGGCCACCTGACGTTGTGATTCAGAGATTGCAACGAGAGAGACCGCGGAATCGATGAGCGAGTAGTACATCCCGAACTCCCCCTCAGTGGGGCCATGAGCGGTGACGACGGTAGGGATATCGCGGCCGAATGCCAGGAGCGGACCTGCAAGGGAGTGATCGTGGACGATATCCACGTCGAGACCCGTCAGGAACTGCGCGAACGCAGCGGCGTGGATTATGTCGGGCAACGATTGGCCGATCCGATGCGATTGCTGCTTCAGATAGGTTCGGATGAACCTGGCACTGGTGTCGGCGCGCTCTACACCGACCAAGATCACTTGATGTCCTCGTGCAAACAATCCTTCGACCAACAGGTGGCACATGGATTCGATGCCGCCGTAGCCCTCCGGGGGCAGCGCGTACCAGGGCGGCGTGACGACAGCGATCCGGAGCGGGGAAGTCGCCGTCATCCCGAAGTCCGCCCGGATCCTCCGCTACTCCGACGCATCACACTTGCTCCTTTGTCGAGAAGCTATGAGGCTCTCGGGTCACCGTCGTAGCGAACCACGCTTGGTTGAGACATTCCTGAGGAACCTCCACGGCCGGCGACCACCCCGTCAGGCTAGGGCGAAACGCGACCTCTCAAAACGCAGAACTCGTTGCCCTCGGGGTCTCCCATGACCACCCACGAGGCGTCTCCCTGGCCAACGTCTACACGTGTCGCACCGAGCTTCTCGAGCCGTTCGACCTCTTCATCTTGGTCGCGATCGGTCGGATTCAAGTCGATGTGCAGCCGGTTCTTCACTACCTTGCCTTCGGGAACCTCCTGAAAGAGGATGGTCGGTCCCGAGCCGGCCGGGCCCTCGATGAAGAAGAGGTCATCTTCGACCTTCCTTTCGTAACCAAGAACCTCGGACCAAAAGGCAGCGAGGGCGTGCGGATCCCGGCAATCGACGCACAACTCGGTGAACTTACTTGTCACGAGCGGGCTCCTTTCCATTCAGCGGTGTTCTCGCCTGGCGGTCGAGACATTTGAGATCTGGGATCAAGGATGCGTTCCCACCCTCAGCTCGAGCATCCATCAACTCTCGAACCTCTCCGGCTATCTCGAGATCCTCACGGGCTGAGACAACCACGGTTCCCACGTCCGCGGTTGACGGGCTTATGACGGCATCTCCGCGCGCGCTCTCGTTCGCGCTGCCATCGACTGCGCAGCCCAGCCACTCGAGCAAAGTGAGACAACGCTCTCTGACGACCGGCGAGTTCTCGCCCACTCCGCCGGTGAACACGATTGCATCAAGGCCGCCCATCGCTGCTGCCATGGCAGCGACCCCTGCGCAGAGACGGTGGACGTAGACGTCGAGAGCCAGCGCTGTCTCGGCAGAGCCGGCCCGGGCCACCTCTTTCATGTCAGCGTTCCCCGACAGACCAAGGAGACCGGACTGGTGCTCGAGCGCCTCGGAGATCTCGGCTGCGGAAAGCTCTTGAGCAGTTTGCAGCCATAAGAGGAGACCTGGATCGACAGTCCCCGAACGAGTTGCCATGACCAGGCCCTCGAGGGGCGTGAAGCCCATCGTCGTATCGACCGACGCGCCGCGCTTGACTGCTGCCAGCGATGCACCGGCCCCCAGGTGGCAGGTCACCAGCCGGAGGTCCTCGACTTTTCGCCCCAGCAGCTCGGCGGCGCGCCGAGACGCGTAGGAGTGCGACAGCCCGTGGAAGCCGTACCGCCTGAGCCCCCACCTCTCGCGCCATTCACGTGGCAACGCGTAAGTTGCAGCAGCTGCAGGCAGCGTCGAATGGAAGGCGGTATCGAAGCATGCGACAGCGGGCACTTGCGGGAATATCCGGCCCGTTGCTTGGATCCCGTCGAGGGCCGCGGGCAGATGAAGAGGTGCGAGCTCGATCAGACCGTTGAGCTTCTCGATCACTGACTCATCGATGCGTACGCTGGAGGTGAAACTCGTGCCGCCATGCACGACGCGGTGGCCCACTGCGTCAGGCATGCCCCACTTCGAGACGACTGACTCCAGCTCGTCCACATCGTCAATGTCCTCGCTCTGGAGCAGCTCGTCGTCCTCGCCAAGCAGGCGCAGTTTGAGGCTGCTCGAGCCTGCGTTTACAACCAGGATGCGCACGGAGGTCTCGGCTAGTGAGGCCAGGTCCAGTTGCTGATCTCGGGGTCGTCCTCACCATGCTCGCGGGTGTAGAGACGAGCGTTCATCCGACGGTCGAGCATCTCCTGGCGCACGCGGGCGGCCTCGTCGCCCAGAGCGGGAACGCGGTCGATCACATCGAGCACGAGGTGGAAGCGATCAAGGTCGTTCAGCATGACCATGTCGAACGGTGTCGTGGTCGTCCCTTCTTCCTTGTAACCGCGGACGTGGATATGCGGATGGGCGGCTCGGCGGTAGGTAAGCCGGTGGATCAGCCACGGATACCCGTGGTAGGCGAAGATCACCGGGGTGTCCGGCGGGAACAAAGCGTCGAAATGGCGGTCGGAAAGACCGTGCGGATGCTCGGTCTCGGGCTGCAAGCGCATCAAGTCCACAACATTCAGAAAACGCACACGTAAATCTGGGAAGTGTTGACGCAACATGTCCGTGGCAGCCAGAGCCTCGAGCGTCGGGATGTCACCGGCGCACGCCATCACCACCTGCGGTTCGGCCCCCT